>NZ_JARHXC010000043.1:0-28409 GCF_029222405.1 Microbacterium sp. Kw_RZR3
ATCTGAGTCGACACCATGCGCTTCCTGCTCTATCCCGACCGAGAGGTCATCGCGCCCGCCCCCTCCGCGGCGTTGCCGAAGTATGTTCCGCATATCTCCGGACGCCCGTGGATCGTCGGCGACTGGGACGACGCAGAGATCGTCCAGGCCTCGAACAAGGATTACCGAGTCGTTCTTCTCGGCACGGTCGGGAGCAGCGATGAGGAGCTCCGTTCGTGGCTCGACGCCGGCGGCCGAGAGCCGGACTTCACGACGATTCACCGCAGCATCGCCGGGGCGTTCTTCACCCTCGTCTCCACGTCCGCCGGAACCACGCGGGCTTTCGGGACGCTGTCGAGTTTCCGGCGCCTGTCCTTCTCCACCGACCCGGACGCCCCGCTCGCCTCCAATTCCCTCGCGCTGCTGATTGAGATGTTCCGCCCGCGTCTCCGCGAGGAGCGCGTGCCGCTCGCCCTCATCGCTCCGCGCGCACCCTGGCCCCTCGGCGACGCGAGCTACTGGCAGGGAGTCGAGAACGTGCTGCCGACCCATCAACTGTGTGCGGATACGACGGGTCCCCTTCACGTGAGCGAACGGTGGGCTCTCCCTCGACGCCACGTGCCACAGGACGAGGTCACGCCGGCTCTGACCGCGGCGCTTCACGCCGCCATCGAGGCGCGGGCTCGACACGCCAGATCCACCCTGAGCACGGACCTCTCCGGAGGGATGGATTCGACCTCCCTCGCGTTCTTCGCGCGAGAACACGCGAGCGAGCTGACGACCATGCACCTCGGCATCAGCGTCGAGATGAACGACGACGCCGAGTGGGCGGATGCCGCGGCCCGGGCGCTTCGCAGCCGGCACATCCGCGTGTCGCACGACGAGTTCCCGCGCTGGTTCGCCGGATGGCACGTCACGAACGAGCGGTTCGCGGCGGAGCCCGAACCGTCCATCCGCACGGAGGGAATGCACCGCGCGATGGCCGAGCGTCTCAGCGAGCACGGCTGCACGATCCACCTCGCCGGCTCCGGAGGAGACGAGCTCTTCTACCCGGACGAATCCGTCCTCCCCGGCCTGCGACGCGAGGCACCCGCGGCGCTCTACGGGGCGATCCGGGGGATGGCGACGCTTCACCGCTGGCCCCTGGCGAAGACGGTTCGCGCCGCGCTCAACAGGGACGATCCACGTTCGTGGCTCGTGCGGGAGACCGCGTCGCTGGGCATGACGGAGTTCGAGCGGCCCTCACCCGCGTGGGACGTCGTGTTCTCGCTGTCCCCGTGGGCCACGGACACCGCGCTGTCGGCGGTCCAGGATCTGATCCTCGAGAACACCGCGGATGCACAACTCGATGCCGCATTCGCCAGCGACGCCGTCGCGTACGGAATGATCACACGCAACGGTCAGATCCACCGCGCCCTCGATGAACAGACGCGTGAGGTCGGCGTCCGCTACGAAGCGCCTTTCCTCGATGACGCGGTCATCGAACTCGCGCTCCAGGTGCGCCTGGTCGATCGTCTGAACACCCGTCGCTTCAAGCCCGGCCTCGCCGCGGCCGCCGCGGGCGTCGTCCCCGATCTCTTTCTCGACCGACGGTCGAAAGGCGATTACATCTCGTTGATCTACACCGCGTTCAACGAGCACCGCAGATCCATCGCGGCCCAGGCCGACGACTTCCGCCTCGGCCGACGCGGACTGGTCGACGTCGAGCGCCTGAAAACGTATCTGCAGAGCATGCAACCCCAAGCGCAACACTTCTTCCCGTTCGAATTTCTCCTGGCCGCGGAGCGTTGGCTTCGGGCCGCGGATCGGATGACACTCGTGAACGAAAGGTGAGCACGATGCCACACACCTACCACCTCGCCGACGACGTCCGCTTCACGGAAGTGACCCACGGGGGCGTTCTGCTCAGCCGACGCTCCGGGCAGTACCGCCAGGTGAATCCCTCCGGAACGCGCATCCTCCGCCTCCTGGTCGACGGGGAGCCCGTGGACGGCATCGTCGAGCACCTCCAGAAGCGGTACCCGGATGTCGACGCCGCCCAGATCACGCGCGATCTCCACCAACTTCTCGATGACCTCGCCGCCGAAGGAGTACTCGTCCGTGTCTGACATCGTCGTTCCCCTCGAAGCCCGGCAACGTCTTTCGGCGAACGATCGGCTCCGCGCGTTCCTCGTGCTTCCCCTCGTCTTCTTCCTGGTGCGGCAACAGCCCGATCGACTCGAACGCCTGCTCACGACACTCGCGCGCGGGAGGCTAGCCGCCGATCGATCGCTGGTCGAGCGCGGTCTCGATGCCGTCGTCTCCGTCAGCCGGAGATGCGCGGGACGCTATTGTCTCGATCGCGCGACGGCGACCGCGCTGTTCTGCTGGACCTATGGCAGATGGCCCGAATGGCACGCCGGCGCCGCGATCGATCCCTTCCGTGCTCACGCCTGGATCTGCGTCGAGGGCGCACCCGTTCGCGAACCCACGTCCCTGATGAAGTACTTCGTGCCGCTGATCAGCGTGGGTCCGTCGACGAATCCCGATGCGCCCGCGACCTGAGACCGTCGCGCCTGGCCCGCTGGCGGAGTCCGGGACGCACACCCCGTCGCCACGTCTGCGCTTGCGCTCCACAGCGGATCCTCCCCAGTTCTGCCTCGCGGCGAACGATCCACGGATGACGCTCAGATGCCCGCGCACCGTTCCTTCCTCTTCCTAGGGTTGCCGGGTGACCGAGACCCTCGAATCCCCACCGGGTGCGCTCGCCGCGCGTCGGCGGCTGGGAGTCGGGGCCGTGATCGTTCTGGTCCTGATCGCCTTCGCGGTCACGATCGGCATCGGAATGCTGCGGGGCGTGTCCGGCACGCAAGAGGTGTCCGCCGCATCCCCACCGCTCGCGACCGCGCTCGCACCCCCGCAGGCCGGTCTGTACGTCCACGTCGCGGGTGCCGTGCGCGCCCCCGGCCTCTATCGCCTCGCCGCGGGCGACAGGGTCGCGGATGCCGTCGCCCGGGCAGGCGGCTTCACGGACGACGCGGAGCGCGC
Organism: Microbacterium sp. Kw_RZR3; assembly: GCF_029222405.1. Lineage (NCBI taxonomy): Bacteria > Bacillati > Actinomycetota > Actinomycetes > Micrococcales > Microbacteriaceae > Microbacterium > Microbacterium sp. Kw_RZR3. The sequence goes on from NZ_JARHXC010000043.1 coordinate 3,007, forward strand.
CGGGGTGAACCTTGCACGACCCGTCGCGGACGGGGAGCAGATCGTGGTGCCCGTTGTCGGAGCGACACCCGACGACGGCACCGGTGCGGCCCACGGCACCGCCGCAGGAGGCCTCGTCGACCTGAACACGGCCACGCGCGAAGAGCTCGACGCACTGCCGCGGGTGGGACCGGCGATCGCCGACCGCATCATCGCGTGGCGGAAGGAGAACGGCCGCTTCACCAGCGTCGACGATCTCGGCTCCGTGCCGGGCATCGGCGACAAGATGCTCGACGGCCTCCGAGACCTGGTGCGGGTATGACGGCCCTGCAGCGCCGTGCGCTGCGACCCGCCGCCGTGGCGATCGCGACGTGGGCCGGTGCAGGATGGGCGACCTCGACGCCGGATCTGGCCGGGCTCATGGTCTCGATGGCGGTGGTCGCTGCCCTGTGCGCGGCGGCGTTCCTGAGGGTTCGGCATCCCGCCCTCGGTATCGCCGCGGTGGCGCTCGCGTGCGCGGCCGCGACCGGTGGCAGCGTCACGGCTGCGGCCCCGGCCCGTGCGCAGATCGCCGCCCTGCAGGTCGAAGGGGGTCGTCAGCTCGATGTCGAACTGACCGTCGTCGGACACGTGGCCGGGGCGAGCGACGGCGGCGCGTGGTTCGACGCGGTCGCCTCTCGCGTCACGGCGGGAACCGTCACGGTGACCGGTGGCATCCCGACCCGTGTCGGCGTGGATACGGGCGGTCGCGCCGCGGTCGCGGCATCCGGTCTTGGCAGCGTGATCCGCCTCACCGGACGAGCGGTCCCGCCGAGACCAGGGGAGAGGGCGATTCTCGTCCTCCGCGCGCAGGAGATCGTCGAAGCGCCTGCACCCGAGGGTATCTGGGCGTGGTTCGAAGCGCTGCGTGACGGCCTCGTCGCCTCGACCCGCGGACTCCCGCAGCCCGGGGCGGGTCTCGTGCCGGGACTCGCGGTGGGCGACACGTCGAGCCTCGATCCCGCGACGGATGCGGCCATGACCGCCTCCTCCCTCTCTCACCTCACGGCCGTCTCCGGTGCGAACTGCGCGCTCGTCGTGGGCGCCGCGTTCGTCCTCCTGGCAGCGGTCGGCGCCCCGCGGTGGCTCCGCGTGGTCGGGGCGTCGGCTGTTCTGATCGGCTTCGTGGTGCTGGTGACACCCGAGCCGAGCGTTGTTCGCGCCGCGACCATGGCCGCGATCGCGCTGCTGGCCCTCACCCTCGGCCGCCCCGCTGCGGGAGTGGCGGTGCTCTCCGCCGCGGTGACGGTGCTGATGATCGCCGATCCGTGGCTGTCCACCTCCCTCGGCTTCGCTCTGTCCGCAGCGGCCACCGCGGCCCTGCTCGTCCTCGCCCGCCCGATAGCGCGCGGTTTAGAGCGATGGATGCCACGCGCCCTCGCCCTCGCGTTGGCCGTGCCGACGGCCGCTCAACTCGCCTGCGGACCGCTCATCGTCCTGATCGATCCCCACGTGCCGTTGCTGGGAATCGTGGCCAACCTCGTGGCAGACCCGGCGGCGGCACCCGCGACCATCGCGGGCGTCCTCGCCTGCATCGCTCCCTTCCCCTGGCTGCGCGACGGGCTTTCCGCTCTCGCCTGGGTCCCCGCGTCCTGGATCGCCGCGGTGGCACACACCACGAGCGGTATCGGGGCGCAGAACCTGCCGTGGCCCGACGGGGGGTTCGGCGCGGCACTGTTGACGCTCGTCAGCGCATCGATGGCCGTCGCCCTCATCAGACCGACCCGGGTCAGACGGGTGACCGCACTGTCGATCGCGATCGTCGCCGTCACCGTCGGCCTGATTGCGGGTCACACCACCCTGCGAACGGTCGCCGGGCCGCTCACGGTCCCGACGACGTGGGATGTGGCCATGTGCGATGTCGGACAGGGCGACGCCACGCTGTGGCGCTCGGGCAGCGCGGTGGCGCTCGTCGACACCGGACCCGAACCCGAACCGCTCGCGCAATGCCTCCGAACCTTCGGTGTCGACCACCTCGACCTCGTCGTGCTCACGCACTTCGACCTCGACCACATCGGCGGGTCAGCAGCCGTCGTCGGACGAGCCACACTCGTCGTCCACGGGCCCGTCGACGTCCCCGAGGATCAGCGACTGCTCGACCGGTTCGCCGCGGCGGGTGCAGAGCTGCAGCAGGCGACGACCGGGACGACGGGAACGGTGGGGGAGACCCGCTGGCAGGCTCTCGGGCCGGCGCCGCGCGACGAGCCCGGCAACGGTGCCAGCGTCGCCCTCGACGTGGTCGGTGCGGACTTCCCGCGCACCGTGCTTCTCGGCGACCTGGGCAAAGACGCACAGGCCGCCCTGCTCCGTCGGGTCGAGGTACCGCGGGTGGATGTGGTGAAAATCTCGCACCACGGCAGCGCCGACCAGGATCCGGAGCTCTACCGGCGTCTGCATCCCCTCGTCGGACTGATCGGCGTCGGAGCGGACAACCGCTACGGGCACCCCACCGCCACACTCCTGTCGACGATGACCGCGCTCGGTGTCGTGGTCGGGCGAACGGATACCGACGGAGACCTCGCGGTCAGCATGACTGACGGGCAGCTGACGCTGTGGCGTGCACGGCCGCCGGGGTAGCCAAGTGCTCGCTTCTCCGGCACGGAGGCCGACGCGTCACCGCGTCGAAGCGCCCGAAGCCACCGTTGAGGCGGGGAGGTCAGACATGGGCCAGGTCCGACGAGTGAACACCTGCGCTCTAACTCGGCGGGACGGCGGCAAGAGCGTTGGCTCCCATTCTCCAGTCACCGTCCGTTCGGTAGCCGAACCGTTCGCAGAAGTGCTTGAAGCGTGTGCGCACATCTCGGCGGCGCCGGTCGAAGATCCAAGGAAGAAGCGGGTCGATACGACGGAGGCTCACGCCGTCTAGGGGGCCTTCCCCTCGCTTCCACTCATCAGACACACACAACCCGTGACGAGCGAACCGCGTGATTGCGCGAGCCTGCCACGACCATCGGGGCACCTCCAGCCGGATCTCTGCGCCCGGGGACGCTGGCTCCGCATGCCAGGTGTACACGTCCGTAAGGCGAACCCGGACAAGAGGCACGCCAACGGCCGCGGCGAGCAACGACCGGTGGTTGCCGTTATTACCCACCGTCCCTACCCAACCACCAGGTCGGTGCCACAGCGACCAATCCGCAGCTTTCAATTCGCCCTCGGCTTCCGACCTCGACCACGTTCTCAGGTAATCAGCCGACTCCAGAATCGAGTGGTGGTAAGGGAAGTCTGGGTGCGTAGTGACGACATGGTCGTTCCGCAACCACGCCATTGCGCCGACCGAGATTCGGGACGACCCCGCCCATTTGAAGGAGGGAGAGACCTGGGGACGTCGCTGCGCGCAGACGCGGTCAAGCCGAAGACGAGCCTGGGCGAACGTCAATGCGGCATGCCCCTGCCACCAGTGATTCCATATCGCTCGTGCCGCAAGCGCCAGAGCAGAGCCGTCATCAAGGATGAACCCGCGGGTATCCAGCGCTTGTGCGACGGGATTGCATGTTCCTGTCATGTGGCCTCTTTCAATTCGACGGGCGCCGCGGCTATACAAGCGGCCCCATTCTCCTCACACGAGGACGTCAGGTTCCGCGAGGCCTGCACACTAGCAAGCATCCTCGCGCGTCATCCCGCACCCCCAGAAGTCATCCCGACCGCAATGTCGGACCCGGTCGGTAGGCTGGAGAGGTGACCCCGGCTCCCCGACGCTCCGCTCCGGCGAAGGCCAAAACGGCCATCCCGCAGGTGTCGTGGCGTACGCCGCAGCCCGCGCCGATCGTTCTCGTCTCGGGGCCCGAAGAGGTCTGCGCGGAGCGCGCGACCGCGGGCATCCGGGAGTTCCTCAAGAGCGAAGACCCGAGCCTCGAGGTCACCGACGTACGCGCCGACGACTACGCTGCGGGAACGCTGTTGGCCGTCACCTCGCCATCCCTGTTCGGCGAGCCGCGTCTCGTCCGCGTCGGGGGTGTCGAGAAGTGCAGCGACACGTTCCTCAGCGAGGCCGTGTCGTACCTTGCTCAGCCGCAGGACGGCGCGACGGTCGTGCTCCGCCACACGGGGGCGAGCGTGCGCGGCAAGAAGCTCCTCGACGCGATTCGCGCGGGCCAGGGGAGCGGCATCGAGATCGCGTGCCCCGCGATCAAGCGCGACTCCGATCGCTTCGACTTCGCCGTGGGCGAGTTCAAGGCCGCGGGCAAGCGCATCGCACCCGTCGCCCTGCGGGCACTCGTCTCGGCCTTCGCCGACGACCTCACCGAGCTCGCGGCCGCGTGCCAGCAGCTCATCGCCGACGTCCCGGGCGACATCGACGAACGCACCGTCGAGCGTTACTACGGCGGCCGCGTCGAGACCTCCGCGTTCACCGTCGCCGACACCGCGATCGCGGGGCAGTACGGCCCCGCGCTCCTCGCACTGCGCCACGCTCTGGCATCCGGAGCCGATCCCGTCCCCCTTGTCGCCGCGGTCGCGATGAAACTGCGTACGATGGCCCGCGTGGCCGGTACGCGGGAGCCGTCGTCGCAGCTCGCGCAGCGTCTCGGCATGAAGGACTGGCAGGTCGACCGCGCGCGCCGCGACCTCGGGGGCTGGACCGCCGCGAGTCTCGGCCGGGCAATCCACGCGACCGCGCGCGCAGACGCCGAGGTGAAGGGCGCGTCTCGCGACGCGGTGTTCGCGCTGGAGCGCATGATCACGATCATTGCAACGCGCGCGCCCTACGGCGACTGACCGACGCCGCGTCCTGCCTCCGCGGCCGGAGGCTCCGCGCGCACGGCCGCGCCACGAAAACAGGGGATGCCACCGAAACAGGCCGCTGCGGCCCACAACCTCCTGTTCTCGTCGCATCACCTGTTCTCGTCGCACCTCTTCCCGTGTGGCATCCCACCCCGGAAACGACAAAGCCCGCCCCGCGGATGCGGGACGGGCTGTCGAGGTACGGCGGCTCAGAGAGCGGCGACCGACTTCGCGATGGCCGACTTGCGGTTCGCGGCCTGGTTCGAGTGGATGACACCCTTGCTCACGGCCTTGTCGAGCTTCTTGGTCGCGGTGGCGAGCGCCTTCTCGGCGGCTTCCTTGTCACCGGCCAGGACGGCCTCGCGGGTGCGACGCACGTGCGTCTTCAGCTCGCTCTTGACGGCCTTGTTGCGCTCGCGCGCCTTCTCGTTGGTCTTGTTGCGCTTGATCTGCGACTTGATGTTCGCCACGTCGACGGTCTTTCGTTTGAGTGAGTGTTGGAAGTGCCGGGCGAGCGGTAGAGGGACGCTGCACCGGCGGTCGTGGAGGTCGGGAAAAACCCCACACGCAAGCCAAGCGCCAAGCTTATCAGGTCGACGCCTCGATCGTGGTGAGCGCCACCTCCAGCAGCGCGTTGAACACCCGCGGCCTCATCGCCGTCACGAGGTGCGTGGTCCGCGGCACCACGATCAGCTCCGCGTGCGGGGCGAGCGACACGAACAGCCTCTCGTTCACGCGCAGCTGATCCCACTGCCCGTTGATGAACCACAGCGGAACCCGGATCCGACGAACGGATGCCAACAGGTCGAGCACCGACAGAGACGCCAGGGCCGTGTCCTGCGCGTCGAACGCGTACCCGCCCGCGCCGAAGTCCGGCCGGGTCTCGGGCGGCAGCGTCCGATCGAGCACGCGGTTGGTGAGACCGAGACCCCGGTCCGGGAGGCTGTCGAACCGTCGCGCGAGGAAGCGGTACGCCGCGAGCCCCACACCGCGGGGGATCGACGTGCAGGATGCCGCGATGAACGCCGCGACCGGGGGAGGGTCCTCCCGCCCGACGTACTCGATGGAGAGCAGCCCTCCCATCGAATGCCCGACGAGCAGCACGGGGCCGCGGGTCGCGGCATCCCGAACCGCCCGATCGATCGTGGCGAACGCCTCGTCGAGGGTGAACTCCTCGCCCCGCCGGGTGCCGTGCCCCGGCAAGTCGACGGCCGCCACGGGGTTGCCGCGATTCTCGAGGTATTCGACCTGCGCCCGCCACATCGTCGCCGACGTGCGGATGCCGTGCACGAGCACGACCTGGACCGTCATGGCATCCACTGTAAAAGCGACCGCGGACGGTGATGTCGGCGCACCCCCGTAGAATCGACGGAACATGTCACCGCGCGCCCTGAAGCCCCTCGAGCCGTCTGCCACCCCGCCGGAGCAGATCCGCAACTTCTGCATCATCGCTCACATCGACCACGGCAAGTCGACGTTGGCCGACCGCATGCTGCAGATCACCGGCGTCGTCGCCGACCGCGACATGCGCGCGCAGTACCTCGACCGCATGGACATCGAGCGTGAGCGCGGCATCACGATCAAGTCGCAGGCTGTCCGGATGCCGTGGTCCACCGCCGACGGCACCTTCGCCCTCAACATGATCGACACGCCCGGTCACGTCGACTTCACCTACGAGGTCAGTCGCTCGCTCGCCGCGTGCGAGGGCGCGATCCTGCTCGTCGACGCGGCGCAGGGCATCGAGGCACAGACGCTCGCCAACCTCTACCTGGCGCTCGAGAACGATCTGACGATCATCCCGGTGCTGAACAAGATCGACCTCCCGGCGGCCGACCCCGACAAGTACGCGGCCGAACTGGCCGGACTCATCGGAGGCAAGCCCGAAGACGTGCTGCGCGTGAGCGGCAAGACCGGCATGGGCGTCGAAGACCTGCTCGACCTCATCGTCGAGAAGATCCCGGCGCCGGTCGGCAAGGCCGACGCCCCCGCTCGCGCGATGATCTTCGACTCCGTCTACGACGCGTACCGCGGCGTCGTGACGTACGTCCGCATGGTCGACGGTGCGCTGTCGCCGCGCGAGCGCATCCAGATGATGTCGACCACCGCGACGCACGAACTCCTCGAGATCGGCGTCTCGAGCCCCGAGCCAATCCCGACCAAGGGTCTGGGCGTGGGCGAGGTCGGCTACCTCATCACGGGTGTGAAGGACGTCCGTCAGTCGAAGGTCGGCGACACGATCACCAACCAGCGCAAGCCCGCCACCGAAGCCCTCGCCGGCTACACCGATCCGAAGCCCATGGTGTTCTCGGGCATCTACCCGATCGACGGCAGCGACTACGCGGAGCTTCGCGAAGCGCTCGACAAGCTGAAGCTCTCGGACGCCTCGCTCCAGTACGAGCCCGAGACCTCGGTCGCCCTCGGCTTCGGGTTCCGCTGCGGATTCCTCGGCCTGCTGCACCTCGAGATCATCACCGAGCGCCTGTCGCGCGAGTTCGGTCTCGACCTCATCACCACGGCTCCCTCGGTCACGTACGAGGTCACCACCGACACCGGCGACACGGTCTCGGTCACGAACCCCAGCGAATACCCCGACGGGCGCGTGGCCTCGGTGTCGGAGCCGATCGTCAAGGTCGGCATCCTGCTCCCGAAGGACTACGTCGGCACGGTCATGGAGCTCTGCCAGTCGCGCCGCGGAACCCTGCTCGGCATGGAGTACCTCAGCGAAGACCGCGTCGAGCTGCGCTACCACATGCCCCTCGGCGAGATCGTGTTCGACTTCTTCGATCACCTCAAGTCCCGAACCCAGGGGTACGCGAGCCTCGACTACGAACCGGCCGGTCAGCAGACCGCCGACCTCGTGAAGGTCGACATCCTGCTCCAGGGCGAGAAGGTCGACGCGTTCAGCTCGATCGTCCACCGCGAGAAGGCCTACGCGTACGGCACCCTCATGGCCGAGCGTCTGCGCAAGCTCATCCCGCGCCAGCAGTTCGAGGTGCCCATCCAGGCCGCGATCGGCGCGCGCATCATCGCGCGCGAGACGATCCGCGCCATCCGTAAAGACGTCCTCGCCAAGTGCTACGGCGGTGACATCACCCGAAAGCGCAAGCTCCTCGAAAAGCAGAAAGAGGGCAAGAAGCGCATGAAGATGGTGGGCCGCGTCGAGGTTCCGCAGGAGGCGTTCATCGCCGCCCTGTCGGGAGACGTCGAGGCCAAGAAGTAGAACGGGAGGCAGCATGCGTCGGCAGAACTTCACCGATGACACGGTCGACTACGCCGCCGTCGGCGCCACCCAGGCGCACGATCTGATGCAGTACCCGCCGGAGCACTCGATCCCCGCCGAAGACGCGTGGCGGATCGGCAGCGGCGAGGAGCGTTTCGCCGCGGCCAGCGAACTCCTGCTGTCGTGGGCTCCGCTGCGCTCGGGCGATCTCAGCATCAGCGACGTGCGTCCGGCATCCGGAGGCGGGTATTCCGGCGTGGGCTTCGACGCCGACGGCGCTCCCGTCGCCCCGAGCAGCCTCGAGCCCGAGCAGCGCTTCGCCGCCGACGGCACCCCCTTCGTGAGCCCGGGCACCGGAGTGCGCCTCCACGGGAAGGTCGACGGGCACCGGGCCGACGCCGAGCTCCGCGTCATCTCGGTGTTCGAAGAGCCGCGCCGCGTCGGCTTCATCCTCGGCACCGTCGGGCACTCGAACGTCAGCGGCGAAGAGCTCTTCGTCGTGGAGTGGCGCGACAACGACGAGGTCTGGTTCGTGGTCCGCGCGTTCGACCGGCCGACCGTCCCCTCCTACCGTCTGTTCACGAGCCGCCTCCGCCGCCGTCGGCGGGCGCTCTTCACGCAGTACCTGCGCGCGATCTCTCCGCTGTACACGTCCTGATGGGCGGGCCCCTTCCCCTCGGAGACCCCGCTCCCGCCGACGGGCGATTGCCCGACGACCTGACGATCGACCCCGCGACGGACTTCGGCGTGTACCTGCACGTGCCGTTCTGCCGCGTGCGTTGCGGATACTGCGACTTCAACACCTACACCGCGAGCGAACTCCGCGGAGCGCGGCAAGACGACTTCGCCGACACGCTCGCGTCCGAAGTGCGCCTCGCGGGGAGGGTGATGGATGCCGCGGGCCCCCGCCGCATGGCATCCACGGTGTTCTTCGGCGGAGGCACGCCGACGCTGCTCCCGCCCGGCGACCTCGCGCGGATGCTCGACGCGGTACGCACGGAGTTCGGCATCGCCGACGGCGCCGAGATCACCGTGGAGGCCAACCCCGACACAGTCGACGATGCCGTGACGGAGACGCTGGCGGCCGCCGGGGTGACCCGCGTCTCGGTCGGGATGCAGTCCGCTCGTCCGCACGTCCTGGCCGCCCTCGACCGGACGCACGACCCGGCGAACGTGGCGACCGCGGTGGCCGCCGCGCGCCGAGCCGGCCTCGACGTCTCGCTCGACCTCATCTACGGCGCACCGGGCGAGTCGCTCGACGATTGGCGTGCGTCGCTCGAGGCGGCCTCGGCCCTCGACCCCGACCACATCTCGGCGTACGCCCTCATCGTCGAAGACGGCACGAAGCTCGCGCGACAGATCCGCTCCGGCGCGGTCGCCATGCCGGATGACGACCTGCAGGCCGACATGTACGAGCTCGCCGACGAGTCGCTCTCCGACGCCGGGTACGACTGGTACGAGGTGTCGAACTGGTCGCGGGGCGTGGCCCACCGTTCGCGGCACAACCTCGCCTACTGGCGGGGCACCGACTGGTGGGGCTTCGGACCCGGCGCCCACAGCCACGTGGCGGGACTCCGCTGGTGGAACGTCAAGCATCCTGCCGCGTACGCGCAGCGTCTGGCCGCCGACGAGTCGCCTGCCGCTGCGCGAGAGCGGCCCGATGAAACGGCTCGACGTCTCGAGTCGGTGCTGCTGCGCAGCCGCATCCGCGAGGGTCTGGCGGTGTCGGAGCTGCACGGCGAGGGCCGTAAGGCCGTGGCCTCCCTCATCGCCGACGGGCTCGTCGAGGGTCCGGATGCCGTGCGCGGGCGCATCGTCCTCACCCGGCGCGGGCGCCTCCTCGCGGATGCCGTCGTACGGGCCCTCACCGCCTGACGCTGCCCGCAGTCGGGCCGAGTCCACGGCATCCGCGAGCCCCCGGCGACGACGCGCGCCGATCCCGTAGAATTGGCACTCACGACTTCGGAGTGCCAAACGGGAGGAGCAGCTCATGGTGTCGGAACGCGGCCTTCAGGTGCTCCGCGCGATCGTGCAGGACTACGTCGACACACGCGAGCCGGTCGGCAGCAAGGCCATCGTCGATCGTCACGCGTTCGGGGTGTCGGCCGCGACCATCCGCAACGACATGGCGCTGCTCGAAGACGAAGAGCTCATCGTCGCGCCGCACACCTCCTCGGGCCGCGTCCCCACGGACAAGGGGTATCGGGTCTTCGTCGACCACCTCGCCGAGCTGCGCCCGCTCTCGAGTGCCCAGCGCAGCGCGATCACCTCGTTCCTCGACCAGGCGGGCGACCTCGACGACCTGCTCGCGCGGACGGTGCGCGCACTGACGCAGTTGACCGGTCAGGTCGCGATCGTGCAGTACCCGTCGTTCGCGCGGGCGAACGTCACTCACGTCGAGCTCGTCGCGCTCGGCGGGCCGCGCGTGCTCGTCATCCTCGTCACCGACACCGGGCGCGTCTCGCAGCGGATCGCGCTCGTCCCGGCCGAACCCGCCGAGCCCGAGATCGTGCAGCTGCGCGCGCGGGTGGGTGCCGTGCTGGTCGGGCGGAGCGTCGCCGACAGCGTCCAGCGAGTGGCCGACGCCCTCGCCGACGGACCGCGCCCGGGCGTCGCCATCGACGCGATCGCCGACGCGGTACTGCGCGTGGTGGGCGAAGAGCTCGAGGAGTTCCGCCAGGATCGCCTCGTGATGGCGGGAGCGGCGACCCTCGCCAAGCGCGAGCAGGACTTCCGTGGCAGCATCTACCCGCTGCTCGAGGCCATCGAGGAGCAGGTGACGCTCCTGCGCCTCATGAGCGAGATGGTCGCGGACGACAAGGGCCTCTCGGCCAGCATCGGCCGCGAGAACGAGCCGTTCGGTCTCATCGAGGCGTCCGTCCTCGCGAGCCGGTACGACGGCTCCGCCGGCGGCGCGCGGGTGGGTCTGCTCGGCCCCACCCGCATGGACTACTCCTCCAACCTCGCGGCGGTCCGCGCCGTCGCGCACTATCTGACCCGGATGCTCGAAGACGACGACAGTTCCCGCTGACGACGAGCGCGACGAACACCCCGCGACGAGCACCCCACCGAGAACGATCCCGCGCAAGCGGGCAGGAAGGCGACTGTGGCTGACCACTACGAGGTCCTGGGCGTCGAGCGCGACGCCAGCCCCGAAGACATCAAGAAGGCGTACCGACGCCTGGCGCGCCAACTGCACCCCGACGTGAACCCCGGAGAAGACGCGTCCGAGCGCTTCAAGCTCGTCACGCACGCGTACGACGTGCTCAGCGACCCCGAGCAGCGCCGTCGCTACGACATGGGCGGCGACCAGAACCCCTTCGGCGGCGGGGGAGCGGGCGGCTTCGGCGGCTTCAGCGACATCTTCGAGACGTTCTTCGGCGGAGCTCAGGGCGGCGGGGGCCGCGGGCCGAGGCCCCGTTCACGGCGTGAGCGCGGTCAGGACGCGCTCGTGCGCGTGACCCTCAGCCTCGGCGATGTCGTGTTCGGCGTGCATCGCGACCTCGAGGTCGACACCGCCGTGCTGTGCGAGACGTGCCAGGGCGCGTGCACGGCTCCGGGCACGAGCGAGGTCACGTGCGACATCTGCCACGGCTCGGGCCACGTGCAGCGCACGGTCCGCAGCCTCCTCGGCAATGTCGTCACCAGCCAGCCCTGCAACGTCTGCCAGGGTCACGGCACGACCATTCCCTACCCGTGCAACACCTGCCAGGGCCAGGGACGCGTTCGCGCGCGCCGCACCGTCTCCGTCGACATCCCCGCCGGCGTCGAATCGGGTCTGCGTCTGCAGCTCCCGGGCTCGGGCGAGGTGGGTCCCGCCGGCGGCCCCAACGGCGACCTGTACATCGAGGTCACCGTCGAGGCGCACGAGGCCTTCAGCCGCGAGGGTGACGACCTGCTCGCCACGCTTGAGGTCTCGATGCCGGACGCCATCCTCGGCACGACCACGACGATCGAGTCGCTCGACGGGACCGTCGACCTCGAAGTGCGTCCCGGCGTCCAGTCGGGCGACGTGCTGACGATCAAGAACCGCGGCATCACCCCGCTGCGCGGAAGCCAGCGCGGCGACCTCAAGGTGGGCGTGCAGGTGGTCACCCCGACGCGCCTCGATCACAAGGAGCGCGCCCTCATCGAGGAGTTCGCGAAGCGGACGAGGGCCCCGAAGCCCCGCCTGGCCGAGCACCAGCAGGGCATGTTCGCGAAGTTCCGCGATCGTTTCCGGCACTGACCGTGGCTCTGCATTTCGTCACCGACGAGGCGGCATCCGCTCGACCGGGTGATGTCGCCACCCTCATGGGGGCCGAGGCGCATCACGCGGCGGCGGTGCGTCGCATCCGTGTCGACGAAGCGGTGACCCTCGGCGACGGGCGTGGCGCGTGGCTCTCGGGTGTCGTGACCGCGGCGTCGCCGAAGCAGGTCGACGTCCGCATCACCGCGCGCGACGAGGTGCCCGCGCCCAGCCCGCGATTCGTCCTCGTCCAGGCGCTCGCCAAGGGCGATCGCGACGAGCTCGCCGTCCAGGCGGCCACCGAGCTCGGCGTCGACGCGATCGTCCCGTGGCAGGCCGCGCGGAGCGTCTCACGCTGGGATGCCAAGGCCGAGAGGGGTCTGACCCGCTGGCGCACGATCGTCCGAGAGGCGGCGAAGCAGGCGCACCGCGCGTGGATTCCCGAGGTCGAGGGCGTCGCGCGCACGGCCGACCTCGTTCGGCTCGGCGCGACGGCGCGCGTGCTGGTGCTCGAGCCCTCGGCATCCGATCGCCTCACCGCCGTCGCCACGGAGGCGTCCGACCGTCGCGACGTCGTGCTCGTGGTCGGCCCCGAGGGTGGGATCGCCCCCGACGAGCTCTCCGCGCTCGCGGACGCCGGCGCACGGCTCGTCCGCCTCGGCGACACGGTGCTGCGCACCTCCACCGCGGGGGCAGCGGCGATCTCGGTGCTCTCGGCGGCGCACGGCCGCTGGTGAGCGGGGCGCGTCCCTCGTTTGGGGCGCGATCTTCCGTTTGGGGCGCGGTAGTTCACGCCCCAAACGGTGAAATGCGCCCCAAACACCGGAAGCCGGTCGCGCGCCGTGGGGAGGTGGGATCGGTCCGCCCCGGTGTCGGAGGCCGTCGATAGACTGGATGCCATGAGCGAACCCTCCGTTTTCACGCGCATCCTGCAGGGCGAGATCCCGGCCGAGATCGTGGCCGAGACGGAGAACGTCTTCGCGATCCGCGACATCGCCCCGCAGGCACCGGTGCATCTGCTCGTCATTCCGAAGACCGCGGAATACCGCAACGTGGTCGAGCTGGCGGCGGGCGACCCCGACCTGTTGACCGAAGTCATCGGGCTGGCCAACACGGTGGCCGCCGAGCACGCCGACGGCGATTTCCGTCTCATCTTCAACACCGGCGAGGGCGCCGGTCAGACCGTCTTCCATGTGCACGCCCACGTCCTCGCGGGCGGCCTGAACGAAAAGAGCCTGGGTGGCTGATTCCCCCGAAGAACACGTCGTCGATCGCATCGAGGTCGATGGCGTCGCCATGGTGCAACTCCTCGGCCCACAGGATCGTCTCCTGCGCGTGGTCGAGAAAGAGCACCCCGACGTCGACGTGCACGTGCGCGGCAACGAGGTCACGCTCTCCGGAGCTGCGGATGCCGTGCGCGCGGCGCGCGGCCTCGTCGACGAGCTGCTCGCGATGACGCGCTCCGGCCAGGGGCTCGACCCCGCCGACGTGTCGAGCTCGAACAGGATGCTGCGCTCCGACGGGGGTCCCCGCCCGTCCGAGGTGATGGGCGAGGCGATCCTGTCCTCGCGTGGCAAGGTCATCCGTCCCAAGACCGCGGGCCAGAAGGCCTACGTCGACGCGATCGAAGAGAACACCATCGTGTTCGGGATCGGTCCCGCCGGGACGGGCAAGACCTATCTCGCGATGGCGAAGGCCGTGCAGGCGCTGCAGCGCAAAGAGGTCAGCCGCATCATCCTCACCCGCCCGGCCGTCGAGGCGGGCGAGCGTCTGGGCTTTCTGCCGGGGACGCTGACCGACAAGATCGACCCCTATCTCCGGCCGCTCTACGACGCACTCAACGAGATGATGGACCCCGACATCGTCCCCAAGCTCATGGCGACGGGCACCATCGAGGTCGCGCCGCTGGCGTACATGCGCGGGCGCACCCTGAACGACTCGTTCGTGGTGCTCGACGAGGCGCAGAACACCACGCCCGAGCAGATGAAGATGTTCCTCACGCGTCTCGGCTTCGGCACGCGCATGGTCGTCACGGGTGACATCACCCAGATCGACCTCCCGCAGGGGGCCTCGGGTCTGCGCCTGGTGACGCGGGTGCTGAGCAACATCGACGACATCCACTTCGCGTACCTGACGAGCGACGACGTCGTGCGTCACACGCTCGTGGGTCGCATCGTCGACGCGTACAGCGAGTACGACGAGAAGAGGCTGGTCGCGCGACGCGAGCGCGACGAAGCCACCGAGTTCGCCAACCGTGCGGAGCGACGCGGCCCCCGGGCCGCGGGTCCCCGCGATCACCTCCCGAGACGAAACCGTTCATGACGATCGAGATCAACAACGAATCCGGCTACGACATCGACGAGCAGGTCCTTCTGCGTCTGATGGAGTACAACCTCGCCGAGCTCCACGTGAGCGCCGACGCCGACGTCGCCATCGTGCTCGTCGACGAGGGCGCGATGGAGTCGCTCCACGTGCAGTGGATGGACGAGCCGGGTCCCACCGACGTCCTGAGCTTCCCGATGGACGAGCTCCGCCCGGGATCCGAAGACGCGCCGACGCCCGCGGGACTCCTCGGCGACATCGTGCTGTGCCCCTCCGTGGCCGAAGCGCAGGCCGTGACGGCCAAGCACTCGACCCAGGATGAGCTGATCCTGCTCACCACGCACGGCCTGCTCCACCTGCTCGGCTTCGACCACGCCGAGCCCGACGAAGAGCGCGAGATGTTCGGCCTGCAGCGGGAGCTCATCAGCGGTTTCCAGGCCGTCGAGCGCCGCCGCCGCGCATGACCGAGGCCCTCCTTCTCGTCGCGGCGCTGCTTCTCGTCGCCTTCGGCGGCTTGATGGCGGCGTCCGAGGCCGCGCTCGGAGTGACCTCGCGCACCGACCTGCTCGAACTGGGCTCGTCGGGCCGGAACGCCCGCGCTCTGCAGCGCATCGCCGACGATCCGAGCGCCCACATCACGGCGGTGGGGTTCATCCGCGTCCTGGCCGAGACCACGGCGGCGGTGCTGGTGACCGCGGCCTTCGTGCTGCTGTTCGACAACATCTGGCTGGCGGTCGCGGCGGCCGCGGTCCTGATGACGGGGATCTCGTTCGTGGCGGTCGGAGCGAGCCCCCGCTCGGTCGGGCGCCAGCACGCCCGCGGTCTTCTAACCGGGGGAGCGCCGCTCATCCGGGGCATGCGCATCATCCTGGGCCCGCTCGCGCACGGCCTGGTGTCGGTCGGCAACCGCGTCACGCCGGGCCTGTCGCAGTCGACGTCGTTCGCGTCCGAGGAGCAGCTGCTCAGCATCATCGACGAGGCCGCCGAGAACGAGCTCATCGAAGAGGACGACCGCGAGCTGATCCACTCGGTGTTCGACTTCACCGACCGCTACGTGCGCGAGGTCATGGTCCCGCGTACCGACATGGTGACCGTGGATGCCGCGGCGAGCTCGCGCGAAGCCCTCGCGCTGTTCCTCGAGAAAGGCGTGTCGCGCGTTCCCCTCGCCGACGACGAGGCCGACGACGTCGTGGGCATGCTGTACCTCAAAGACCTGGTCCAGTTCGGGTTCCGCGACGAGGCCGGCTGGCGTGACGCCCCGATCCGGCGCATCGCTCGCCCGGCCGTGTTCGTGCCCGAGTCCATGAAGGCCGAGACGCTGCTGCAGCAGATGAAGCGCGACGCCGTCCACGTGTGTCTCGCGGTCGACGAGTACGGCGGGATCTCCGGCCTCGTCACCCTCGAAGACCTCATCGAAGAGCTCGTGGGCGAGATCTCCGACGAGTACGACGCCCCGTCGACCGAGGTCGTCCCCCTCGACGACGGCCGCTACCGTGTGAACGCACGGCTCGGACTCGACGAGGTCGGCGACCTGTTCGGCCTCGAGCTCGACGATGAAGACGTCGACTCGATCGGTGGCCTTCTGGGCAAAGCTCTCGGCCGCATCCCGCAACCCGGGGCGACCGCCGAGCATTCTGGTCTCCTGATGACCGGGGGAGCCTCGCGGGGCCGCAACCGCGGCATCGCCACGGTCATCGTGGAGCGAGCCGAAACCCCGGACGACGACACCGACGCGGAGAACGCGCGCGAGAGGAACGACAGATGAGCGACACCCGATCCGGCTTCGTGACCTTCGTGGGGCGCCCCAACGTCGGCAAGTCGACGCTGACCAACGCCCTCGTCGGTGAGAAGGTCGCCATCACCAGCGACAAGCCGCAGACCACCCGCCGGGCGATCCGCGGGATCGTCAACCGACCGGGCGGCCAGCTCGTGGTCGTCGACACCCCTGGCATCCATCGTCCGCGGACGCTCCTCGGTCAGCGTCTGAACGACCTCGTCGAGCAGGTCCTCGGTGACGTCGATGTCATCGCCTTCTGCGCACCCGCGACCGAGAAGGTCGGCCCCGGCGATCGACGCATCGCGGAGTCGCTGTCGGGCTACCCGCGGGCGAAGAAGGTCGCGCTCGTGACGAAGACGGACGCCGCGACGCGCGACCAGATCACCGAGCGCCTCGTCGAGGTGGATTCGCTCCGCGAGGACTGGGCCGCGGTGATCCCCCTCTCGGCCGTGACGAACGACCAGCTCGACGTGCTGAGCGACGAGTTGCTCGCCCTCATGCCCGAAGGCCCTGCCCTCTATGACGACGACATCACGACGGATGAGACCCTCGAGGACCGTATCGCCGAGATCATCCGCGAAGCGGCTCTGCACGGTGTGCGTGACGAGCTGCCCCACTCGATCGCCGTGACCATCGACGACGTCGCTCCTCGCGAGGGCAGCGATCTCACCGACGTCTGGGCCAACATCATCGTCGAGCGCGACAGCCAGAAGGCGATCATCATCGGCCGCAAGGGCTCGCGTCTCGCCGAGGTCGGCGCTCGCGCACGCGCCGGCATCGAGCCACTCGTCGGCAGCCGCGTGTACCTGTCGCTGCACGTGCGGGTGGCGAAGGAATGGCAGCGCGACGCGAAGCAACTCGGCCGACTCGGTTTCTGAGTCGGCCGACACCCACGACGAGAGGCGTGAACATGGCGCGAAGGTGGACGGCTCCGGCCCCGGGACCGGTCGACACGTGGAGCTTCGACGAGGTCGACGTGTCCCCGCCCGGTCCCGGCGAGGTGACGATTCGCGTGCACGCTGCCGGCGTCAATCCCGCGGATGCCAAGCACGTCGCTCGCGCGCGCCCCGGAGCGACGTTCCCGGTTCCGATCGGATACGAACTCTCGGGTGAGGTCCTCGCGATCGGTCCCGACGCCCTCGGCGGTTCCGGTGAGCTCGCCGTCGGCGACGAGGTCGTCGCGTTCCGTGTTCAGGGCGCGTACGCGACGGAGATCACCGTGCCGGCGCGCGATGTGTTCGCGAAGCCGTCGACCCTCTCACACCCCGAAGCCGCGAATCTGCTGCTCGCCGGAACCACCGCCGCCGAGATGATCCAGGTGACCCAGGTCGTGACCGGCGACACGGTGCTGCTGCACGCCGCCTCGGGTGCCGTGGGCGTGAGCCTGCTCCAGCAGGCGCGCGATCTCGGCGTGCACGTGATCGGGACGGTGGGTCCGGATGCCGCCGACTCGGCCGAGCGCGTCCGTCGGTACGGCGGTATCCCCGTCGCGTACGGCGACGGGTTGCGCGCGCGCGTGGAAGACGCCGCGGGCGGGGCGCCCATCGTGGCGGCGTGGGACGCGGTCGGCACCGACGAAGCGATCGACGTCTCTCTCGCCCTCGTCACCGAGCGCGACCGGATCGTCACGATCGTCAACCCCGAACGAGCGAAGAGCGACGGCTTTCTCTGGATCGCCGGAGCGCGGCCCGAGAGTGCCCGGTTCCGCGACATCGCTCGCGCGCGGGTTCTGGAGCTCGCGGCATCCGGTGCCCTGGAAGTGCCCCTCGCGCGCACGTACCCGCTCGCCGACGCCGTCGAGGCCGTCCGCTTCGTCATGACGGGGCACCCGGGCGGCAAGGTGGCGCTGATCCCGTGACCGGGTCGCCATTCGTCCTGCCCCCGGCGCCCGAGCGACTCGAGGTCGTGCGTGAGCGGGTGCGGTTGCGACCGGTCGTCGACGGCGACCTCGAGGCGATGGTGCGCTACCGCGGGGACGCGGACGTGTGCCGCTTCCTGCCCTTCGAGCCGCAGACGGCGGAGGACATCCGCGGACGGATCGGTCACCTCTTCGGGGGAACCAGTCTCGAAGGTGAACGCGGCGGGGTCGTCCTCGCGATCGAACACCTCGCCGACGGCACGGTCATCGGCGACCTCGTGATCTTCCACCTCGATCTACGCGCCGGGTCGGCCGCGATCGGCTGGGTCGTGAGCCCGGCGGCATCCGGTCGGGGACTCGCCACCGAGGCGGTCCGCGCGCTGATCGACACCGCGTTCTCGGTGTACGGGCTGCGCCGTCTGGTCGCCCGCGTCGACGCCGACAACGCCCGCTCTCTCGCCCTCGCGGAGCGGGTGGGGATGCGACGCGAGGCCCACCTCGTCGAGAACGAGTGGTTCAAAGGGCGGTGGAGCGACGAGGTCGACTTCGGCATCCTGTCGCGCGAATGGGCGACGGGGGAGTGAACCGCCCCGCGACGGACTGGTACGATCACAGAATGCGCTTCGGTGGTCTGCTTCTTCTTAGCTGCCGCGACGAGTCCTCGATCTAGGGCCATCCTCGTCGCGGAGCTCGTCGTCGGCCCCTCCTGATGCCCTTCCCGGGCGGGAACCACGAACAAGAGAAGCGACACACCATGAAGAACACCCAGAAGCCCACGTCCGCTCCGGTGCACAAGTACCGTCCGTTCCACGAGCAGATCGCGGTCGACCTGCCCGACCGCACGTGGCCGAGCAAGCGCATTCAGGTCGCGCCGCGCTGGTGCGCGGTCGACCTGCGCGACGGCAACCAGGCCCTCATCGACCCGATGAGCCCCGAGCGCAAGCGCGTCATGTTCGACCTGCTCGTGAAGATGGGCTACAAGGAGATCGAGGTCGGTTTCCCGAGCGCGAGCCAGACGGACTTCGACTTCGTCCGTCAGCTGATCGACGAGAACCTCATCCCCGATGACGTCACGATCCAGGTGCTGACGCAGGCGCGCGAGCACCTGATCGCCCGCACCTACGAGGCGATCGCCGGCGCGAAGCAGGCCATCGTCCACCTGTACAACTCCACGTCCGTGCTGCAGCGCGAGGTGGTCTTCCGCACCGACCAGCAGGGCATCATCGACATCGCCCTCGAGGGCGCGCGCCTGTGCAAGAAGTACGAGGCGACGATCCCCGAGACCGAGGTGTACTACGAGTACTCGCCCGAGAGCTACACGGGCACCGAACTCGAGTTCGCGCTGCGCATCTGCAACGAGGTGCTCGAGGTCTTCCAGCCCACTTCCGAGCGCAAGGTCATCCTGAACCTGCCCGCGACGGTCGAGATGGCGACCCCCAACGTCTACGCCGACTCGATCGAGTGGATGTCGCGGAACCTGAACCACCGCGAGAACGTCATCCTGTCGCTGCACCCGCACAACGACCGCGGCACCGCCGTGGCCGCCGCGGAGCAGGGCTACATGGCTGGCGCCGACCGCATCGAGGGCTGCCTGTTCGGCAACGGTGAGCGCACCGGCAATGTCGACCTGGTTGCCCTGGGCGTCAACCTGCTGACGCAGGGCATCGACCCCCAGATCGACTTCAGCGACATCGACCAGGTCAAGCGCACGGTCGAGTACTGCAACCAACTGCCCGTGCCCGAGCGCAGCCCGTGGGCCGGCGACCTCGTCTTCACCGCGTTCAGCGGTTCGCATCAGGATGCCATCAAGAAGGGCTTCGAGGCGATGGAGGCCCGGGCGGCCGCCGAGGGCAAGCACATCGACGAGATCGAGTGGGCGGTGCCGTACCTGCCCATCGACCCGAAGGACCTGGGCCGCTCGTACGAGGCCGTCATCCGCGTGAACTCGCAGTCCGGTAAGGGTGGCGTCGCGTACCTGCTGAAGGCCGACCACGCGATCGACCTCCCGCGCAAGCTGCAGATCGAGTTCTCGGGCGTCGTCCAGGCCCGCACCGACGCCGAGGGCGGCGAGGTGTCGAGCGACCAGATCTGGGACATCTTCACCGACGAGTACCTGCCCTCGAAGGACGACGACCAGCGCTGGGGCCGCTTCGAACTGCTGTCGACGCGCTCGTCGAGCGACATGTCCGGCGACGTGCACCTCGACGTCACGCTGCGCGACGGCGATTCGGCTCAGCCGGCGTCCGCCGTGGGCAACGGTCCCGTGGCGGCGTTCCTCGAGATCGTCCGCGCCCAGGGGTTCGACGTCACGCTCTACGACTACGTCGAGCACGCGCTGAGCTCGGGCGGCGACGCACAGGCAGCGGCGTACATCGAGCTGCAGGTCGACGACCAGCGCCTGTGGGGCGTCGGAATCGACAACGACATCTCGACGGCGTCGCTCAAGGCGATCGTCTCGGGCGTGAATCGCGCGATCCGCACGCGTCAGACCAGCGGCGAGCTGGCCGGCGTCTGACGCCGAGCGCGAGAGACACGGCCGTGGCCTACGCCCACGGACACCACGAGAGCGTGCTGCGTTCCCACGCGGTACGGACCGTCGCCGATTCGGCGGCCTACCTGGTGTCCTCGCTGTTCGCCGGCGCTCGCATCCTGGATGTGGGGGCCGGCCCCGGCACCATCACCGTCGACCTCGCCGACCGGGTCTTCCCGGGTCAGGTGGTCGGAGTGGATGCCGCCCCCGACGTCGTCGCGATCGCGCGCGCCGCGATCGGGGAGCGCACGAACGTCGAGTTCCGCGTCGACGACGCGTACGCGCTCGACGCCCCCGATGCCTCCTTCGATATCGTGCACGCGCACCAGACGCTTCAGCACCTCGAGCGCCCCGTGGACGCTCTGCGCGAGTTCCGTCGCGTCGCCGGGCCCGACGGCCTGGTGGCCGTGCGTGACGTGGATTACGGCGGGGTGATCTGGCATCCGCTGATCCCCGCTCTGGATGAGTGGCTCGAGATCTATCACGGCGTGCACCGCGGAGTGTCGGGGGAGCCCGACGCGGGCCGGCGGCTCAAGGCGTGGGCTCGCGAAGCCGGGTTCACCCGCATCGAGGCGAGCGCGAGCGTCTGGGTCTTCGACACGCCGGAGAAGCGCGCGTGGTGGGGCGGGATGTGGGCCGACCGGGTGCTCGCGTCGGCCTTCGCCGAGCACGCGCGCCGACTCGGCCTCGCCGACGACGCTCAGCTCCAGCGCATCTCCGACGCGTGGCGCGAGTGGGCCGCCCACCCCGACGGGTGGATCCTCCTCCCGCACGGCGAGGTGCTCGCGCGCGCCTGAGCGGGAGCGGTACAGGGTGCGAGGATGGGACCGTGCCTCACGTCAGCGCCCTGTACCGCTATCCCGTCAAAGGCTTCACCCCTGAACGCCGTCCCCACCTGGTAATCCAGGACGACGGACGCGTCCAGGGCGACCGTGCTCTCGTGTTCCGGTTCGCCGACGCCGTCGAGCCGGAGGACGCGACGTTCCCGAAGAGCCGCGGACTCGCGCTCATGACGTTCCCCACGCTCGCGCGGATCTGCCTCACCTACGACGACGAGAAGCAGACGATGCGTCTGCGCATCGATGACGTCGACATCGAGACCGATCTGAGCACCGAAGGGCGCGCCCGGCTCGTGGATGCCGTCACGACCTACCTCCGCTCGACCTCCGACGCCCGACTCCTCGACGCCGAAGGCGTCCTGCCGCTCGGACTCATCGGCGACGGTCGGACCGCGCGTTTCCAGGACCGCCCGCAGGGATACATCTCCCTTCACGGGGAGGCATCTGTCGCAGAACTGGATGCCGCGGTGTCGGCCCCCGTCGACGATCGCCGTTTCCGATCCAACATCGTCGTCTCGGGCGCGCCGGCCTGGGCGGAACTGGGGTGGCAGGGACGCATCCGCATCGGCGAGGTCGTCTTCGACGTCCAGAAGCCGATCGAGCGCTGCGTCGCGATCACCGCCAACCCCGACTCCGGCGTTCGGGACGCGCGACTGCTCCGCGTGTTGACGACCGAGTTCGAGCAGGACGCCCCGACGCTCGGCATCCTGCTCCTCCCCGCCGAGGGCGGCGGCGTGATCCGCGAGGGTGACGAGGTTCGCGACGAGAGCGACTGAGCGCTTACTCAGCTCGGATCCGCCGCGCGGAACGCCGGGATACCCGTCAGGTGCGCCCCGAGCACCAGCGTGTGGATCTCGTCGGTGCCCTCATAGGTCCGCACCGACTCGAGGTTGGCCGCGTGCCGCATCGGCGAGTACTCCGCGGTCACGCCGTTGCCGCCGAGGATCGTCCGCGCCTCCCGGACGACCGCGATCGCGGCGCGGGTGTTCGCGAGCTTCGCGACCGAGATCTGATGCGGCTGGAGACGACCGGCATCCTTCAAGCGTCCCAGCCGGAGGGCGACGAGCTGGGCCTTCTCGATCTCGAGCGCCATATCGACGAGCTTCTGCTGCGTCAGCTGGAACGCCGCGATCGGCTGCCCGAACTGCCGCCGCTCGCCCGCGTAGGCGAGCGCGGTGGCGTAGCTGTCGCGCGCAGCGCCGACGACGCCCCAGCCGATGCCGTAGCGCGCATTGTTCAAACACGCGAACGCGGCACCGAGCCCCCGGGCGAGGGGGAGTTCGGCATCGAGGGGCAGCCGCACGTCCGTGAGCGCGATGTCGCACTGGATCGATGCGCGCATCGACATCTTCGGCGCGATCGGGGTCGCGGCGAAGCCGGGAGTGTCGGTCGGGACGAGGAAACCGCGGACGCCCTCGTCGGTACGCGCCCAGATCACGGCGATGTCAGCGATGGATGCCAGTCCGATCCACCTCTTCGCACCGTCGAGCACCCACGCGTCACCGTCCCTGCGTGCGCGCGTCGTCATGCTCGCGGGGTCGGACCCCGAGCCCGGTTCGGTCAGTCCAAAGCATCCCATGGCCTCACCGCGCGCCATGCGGGGGAGCCAGGTTTGCTTCTGCTCTTCGCTGCCGTGGAGGTGGATGGCCGTCATCGCGAGCGAGCCCTGCACCGACACGAGAGTACGGAGGCCGGAGTCGCCCGCCTCGAGCTCCATCGCGGCGAGTCCGTATTCCACGGCGGTTCGACCGGGGCAGCCGTACCCCGACAGATGCATGCCGAAGACGCCCAGCCCCGCGAGTCCGGGGATCACCTCGACGGGGAAGTGCGCGCGGTCGTACCAGTCGGCGATGAACGGTCGCACGTGCTCGGCGACGAACGCACGCACGCGATCCCGCGTCTCACGCTCCTCGGCGGACAGCATCTCGTCGAAGTCGAGCAGATCGGGCACGGTGTTCATGGGCACTCCTCGGGTGTGTCGTCGAGCCACGAGAGCACCTCGGCGGTGTTCTCTCCCAGGCGCGGGGGAGCGGTAGCGGTGCTTCGGTAGGGCGGCGTCCAGGTGATCGGCGGCCGCACCTGACGAGAGACGCGACCGTCGGCACCGACGGTCTCGACGACGGGATGCAGCCCGAGCTCTTCGGCCAGCGTGAGCCCCTCGCCGATCGAATTGACGACGCCCGCCGCAACGCCCACCGCGTTGAGCCGGGATGCCCAGGTCGCCGCCGATTCCCCGGCCAGCCGGCCCTCGAGCAACGTCGCGAGGATCTCGCGGTTGCGCACCCGATCGGCGTTGGTGACGAAGCGCGGGTCCTCGGCGAGCCGCGCGATCCCGAGGACCTCGGTCAGCCGCGCGAACTGCGCATCATTGCCACAGGCCACAGCGAGGGGAGCATCGGCGCACCGCAGTGCTTCATAGGGGGCGATCGAGGGATGCCGATTACCCAAGCGCCCCGGCTCGACCCCGGTACCGAGGTGCGCCGCGGCCTGGTTCGCGAGCGCGCCCTGCAGACTCGACAGGAGGTTGACCTCGACGAGCGACCCGCGGCCCGTCACCTCCCGCCGACGGAGCGCGGCGAGGACGCCGATCACGGCGTCCTTCCCGGTCAGGACGTCGACGAGAGCGACGACGACCTTCATGGCGTCCCCGTCCTGCTCGCCGGTCACGTGCATGAGGCCCCCGACCGCCTGCGCGACGAAGTCGTACCCGGGCAGATCCGCCCCCGCGGCGGATCCGAAGCCGCTGATCGAGACGATGATGAGCCCGGGATGCCGATCTCGCAGGGATTCCGCGTCGAACCCCAGGCGAGCGAACTCGCCGGGGCGGAAGTTCTCGATGACGACGTCGCTGCGGGCGATGAGCTCGGCGGCACGCGCGTGGTCGATCGGGTCGCGCAGGTCGAGCACGACAGAACTCTTGCCGCGGTTGACCGACTCGAAGTACGTCGTCATTCCCGACGGCGCGTACGGCGGACCCCACGCGCGCGTGTCGTCGCCACTGTTCGGACGCTCGACCTTGATCACCCGGGCGCCGAGATCGGCGAGGGTCATCGTCGCGAGCGGACCCGCCAGAACGCGCGAGAAGTCGGCCACGACGATCCCGTCGAGGGGCGCCGTCACCACGGCGGTCCCGCGATCGGTGGCATCATCGCGCAGCCGTGCATGGCGGCGATTCTATCGAGGCGTGTCGTCGTCGGTTCGGATGATCGGGATGCCGGTGGTCTCGACGGCGACCTTGCGGCGGTAGAGCTTCCGCTGCTCGGGAAGCGAGAGATCGAAGATCACGGCGAGCACGCGGATGACCGTGGTGACGATCAGACCGACCACGGCCGCGACGGGGAGGGGCACGCCGAAAGCGGCCGCCGTCGCCACCACCGCGCATCCGCCACCCGCGGCGACCGCGTAGAGCGAGCCGACGTGCATGATCGCAACGGGCAGACCCATGAGCACATCGCGCAGGACGCTGCCGCCGACCGCCGCAAGCACGCCGACGAACACCGCAGGAACGGCCGGCAGCCCCAGGGCGAGCGCTTTACTCGTGCCGAACACGCCGAACAGACCGATGACGACCGCGTCGAGCATGACGATCGCGCGGTTCAGTCTCTGAAACAGCCCCGACAGGAGCATCCCCACAAGAGCCGCGACGGTCGCTGTGATCAGGTACCAGTTGTTCTGCAGAGTCGCGGGGGTGAGACCCAGAAGAAGGTCTCGAATGAGACCGCCGCCCATTCCGAGCAGGATGCCGATGATCGCGACGCCCAGAAGGTCGAGTCGTCGCTGGCCCTGGAAGCCTGAGGCGAAGAGGGCGCCCTGCACTCCGCCCAACGCGACCGCGGTGAGGTCGGCCCACAGCGGGATGATGAAGACGGGCGGGTTCACGGCATCCATTCTC
>NZ_JARHXC010000044.1:0-39257 GCF_029222405.1 Microbacterium sp. Kw_RZR3
ATGAGGCGATCGGACTCGTCCCCGCGGTTCACGTCGTCGGGCATCTCGCCGTACTGGTTGACGAGGTAGTCGGTCACGCGCGTGCCGAGCACGGCGAGGTTGAAGTGCGCGTTACGCGCGATGAGCGGGTCGAAAGTCCAGGTGATGTGCCCGATCCCCCGCCCCAGCGCCCACTC
The DNA here is from genome assembly GCF_029222405.1 of Microbacterium sp. Kw_RZR3. Classification (NCBI taxonomy): domain Bacteria; kingdom Bacillati; phylum Actinomycetota; class Actinomycetes; order Micrococcales; family Microbacteriaceae; genus Microbacterium; species Microbacterium sp. Kw_RZR3. The sequence goes on from NZ_JARHXC010000044.1 coordinate 177, forward strand.
GCGCTGGTGGTTCTTCAGCTGTCGGCCGAGACCGCGGCCCTGGTAGCCGGGGAGCACGCCGGTGATGTGCGAGTGCATCGACCGCTCGGCGGGAGGGCCGAAGAAGGCCGCGGAGGCGCCGATCATGCGCTCCCCGTCGAAGAGCCCGACGACGTAGTTGCCGGAGTGCTCGAGCGCCCGCAGGATGTTCGCCGGCATCGTCGCCCGGTCTCCGACCCACACCGCGTCGAACACGCGCGACGCCTCGTGGATGCCCTCGACCGTCTCGAGGGGACGGATGTCGATCTCGCTCATGCCCCGAGTCTGGCATCCGGCGACGGCGCTGCGCCGCTCACCCTCGTCCCCCTTCTGACGGTTCGTGTCCCAGATTTCGCCACCTCAGGGCGCCTCAACCGGCCATAAGTGGGACAAGGGATGCCGCACCGGGGCCTGGAGAGCCCGATCACCCCGCCGCGTGACGAAAGGCCGGGTCGACTCGTCCTCCCTGTGACGCCGCACCGCGCGGACTCGACGAAAGGACGAGACGATGAGAGCCGGACGCATCACCACCGCCCGCCGACCGCGGGGCGTCTTCGTCGCGACGGCGATCGGCGCGGGGATCGTCGTCCTGATCGCGCTGGGGCTCTTCCTGCCGCTGGTCGGGTTCCTCGCCGGAACCACCGCATCGACCGCGGGCCTCGTCCCCTTCCCGGCGCTGACCGTGACCCTCGTGACGCTGATCGGCGCCGTGGTCACGGCGGGACTCCTTCTTCTCGCGCTCACCCGCCGTCGCATGGTCGTCGCGATCGTGTGGGTGGTGCTCGCCGTTCTCGTCGCGCTGGCCGTGACGGTGTTCCCGCTCGTCGCCGTGGCATCCGGATCGGCGGAGCGGGCCTCCGACGTCGCTCCGCTCATCGGCGAGCTGTGGGGTCGGCTGACCGGCGGCGCGTGAGCCGTCAGCGGGGCAGCTTGTCGATCCCGCCCACGTGGCGGATGGTGCGCCCGCGCTCGACGGCGATCGCGATCCCGCCCACGAGCCAGAGCGGTACCTGCATGAGGAACGCCCAGCGGAAGGCATCCAGAGAGTAGGTGTCGGGGGTCCCGGCGCCCTGCACGTCCATCGCGATACCGATGAAGAGGATCGCGAGGAGCGCCGCGAGGAACCCGCCGCCGTTCACGATGCCCGTCGCGGTGCTGAGCCGGTGGCTCGGGGTGAACGTGCGGGCGTGATCGAACGCGATCATCGACGCGGGACCGCCGGTCGACAGCGCGAACATCAGCACGATCAGCAGCCACACCGGTGCGGGCCCCGGCCAGCCGATGACGACGATCCACACCGCGGCCTGGAACACCACCGTGGGCAGGACGAGCCAGCGCGAGCGCCGCGTCGGGTGGCGGCTCGACAGCGCGCCGATCACCGGTCCGCACAGGATGCCGAAGAACACGAGCGTCGTCATGATGAGCGACGCGGTGGCCGGCGCGAGCCCCTCACCCGCGGTGAGGAAGGGGAAGCCCCACAGCAGCATGAACGCGGTGCCCGCGAACGGCGTGGCGAAGTGCGACCAGAAGCCGAGGCGCGTGCCCGGGTGCGCCCACGACTCGCGGAACCCCTGACGCAGGTCGGCGGAGGACTTCACGACGCGGATCGCACCCGTCTGCGTGTCGACCGACGTGTCGACCGGATCGGAACGCCGTTCGGGCGGGCGGTTGCGGATGATCAGGTACGTCAGCACCCCGAAGAGCACACCGAGCCCGGCGACGCTGCCGAACGCGACGCTCCAGCTCGTCGCGTGCAGGAGGGCGGCGAGCGGCACGACGGCGATGATCTGCCCGAACTGCCCGATGATTCCGGTCAGCTGCACCAGCAGGGGTGCCCTCTGGGCCGGGAACCAGGTCGCGATCACGCGCAGCACACTGGGGAAGATCGCCGCGTCGCCCGCGCCGATGAGCACGCGGGCCAGGATGCCGATCCCCACCGCATCGGCGAACGCCATGACGAGCTGGCCGGCCGCCATCAGCAGCATGCCGATCGCGATGATCGGGCGAGCACCGAAGCGATCGAGGAGCAGGCCGACCGGGATCTGCATCGCGCCGTAGACGAAGAGCTGGATGACGGCGAACATCGACAGCGCCGACGCGTCGGCGTGGAAACGGGTCGCCGCGTCGACCCCCACCGCCGACAGCGAGGTGCGGTTGACGATCGACACGACGTAGGCGAGCAGCCCGATCCCCCACAGCAGCCACGTGCGCCACCCGGGGCGGTCGAGGCGCAGGGTTTCGGTCACCGTTCCAGGCTATCCGCGCGCACCGACATCCGGTCGTGGGGTGGCGCTGCGGTGGCCACGTCGCGACACGGCGCCGCCGAAGCGGTCAGGAGGGGAGGTCGCCGAGCACGTCGGACATGCGCTGTCGGACCTCTTCGAGGTGGCGGGTCAACGGCATCCGGTTCTCATCCTCAAGCCAGCGCTCGAGAGCGGTCTGCAACAGGTCGACGGTGAGACCCGCCACGACGCGGGACGTGAGCGGATCGGCGCCGCGCGCGGCGCACCCCGCGCGGATCGCCTCGCGCAGGTCGGCCTGCTTCTGCAGATCGCGTTCCCGCAGAGCAGGCTCGGCCTCGATGATGCGACGCGATGCCGCCATCTGGTCGCGCCGCGGCTCGAACCTCTCTGCGGCGAGCGCACGCAGCCCCGTCCAGGCGATCGAGAACGGGGCCACCCCGGCCGGAGCGGCGGCCAACATCGCCGTCGCCAGGCCCGGGATCTCGTCGTCGCCGAAGAACACCTCGCGCTTGTCGCTGAAATGGCGGAAGAAGGTCCGCCGCGTCACTCCGGCGCGCTCGACGATGTCGGGAACGGTCGTCACGCCGAAGCCCCGCTCCTCGAAGAGCTCCAGTGCGGCGACGCGGAGCCTCTCCCTGGTGTCCGGAGCCCATCTCGCCATGTCTCGAGCATAGGTGATGTCACTTGGTGTCATCAGGTCTATAGTGAAGACACTTCGTGTCATCACTGCGGAAAGGCCCCGATGTCCACCCACGCTGCGGCGATCATGCCCGCACCCCGCGCCCGTCTGACCAAGACGACCCTGCCCACCCCGACGCCCGCCCCCGACGAGGTCCTCGTCCGGGTGCGGGCTGTCGCGATCAATCCCGTCGACTGGGTGATCCAGGGCACCAGCCGGGTCACCTACCGGTGGCTGCGCACCCCGGCCGTCCTCGGCTCCGACGTCGCCGGGGAAGTCCTCGCGACGGGCGCGAACGTCACGCGGTTCCGCGTCGGACAGCGGGTCTTCGGCCTCGCCACCGGCACCGACCGCGGGCGCGACCCGCTCCGCGAGGGCGCGTTCCAGGATGCCACCGTGTTGAGCGAGCGGCTGACGACGCCGATGCCGACGTCCCTCTCCGACGAGGAGGCCGCGGTCCTCCCCCTGGCCGTCTCGACCGCGGCCTGTGCGCTGTTCCAGCCCGCCCATCTGGGGCTCCCCACCCCTTCCGCCGAGACCGCGGGAGGCGGTGCCGGCGTGGTGGTGGTCTGGGGCGGCTCGACCAGCGTCGGGATGAGCGCCGTCCAGCTCGCGCGCGCTGCCGGCTACGACGTCGTCAGCACTGCTTCGCCGCGCAACGCCGACCTCGTGCGGTCACTCGGGGCGGACGCCGTCGTCGACCACCACTCCTCCACGGCGGTCGACGACCTCGTCGCAGCCATCGGGTCACGCCCCGTGGTCGGCGCCATCGCGCTCGGTGCCGGCTCAGCCGATCCGTGCACCGACATCCTCGCGCGCACCGGGGGCACCCGGCTCGCCCTGGCCAGCACCCCGTACTCGCTCGCCGGCCTCGTCGGCCGTCGCCGCCTGTTCCCGGCGATGATCCCGGTCTTCTCGCGCATCGGGCTGGCGACCGTGCGATCGATGCTCCGCGCGCGACGCCGTGGCATCCGGGCCGCTTTCGTCTGGGGAAGCAGCCTGCGCGACGACGACCTCGGGCCGCGGCTCTGGGGCGAGGTGCTGCCCCAGCTCCTGGCCGACGGGCGCCTGCGCGCGCTCCCCGAGCCGATGGTCGTCGGCACGGGACTCACGGCCATCCAGGACGCCCTCGACCGGCAGCGAGCGGGCGTTTCGGCGCGCAAGATCGTGGTCCGACTCTGATCACTGCGCCGCGGGATGCCATGGCAGCCCGGTCGGAGCAAGGGCCGTGGCCCCCGGACCACGGACAACGCCCCGAACCGACGCACCATGTGTCCGCCGAGACCACCACGGCACGGCAGAATGGTCCGATGGTCTCCGCGAGCCCCCACCTGCAGCCCGATCACGCGTGCCTCATCGTCCACGGCAGCGACACCCCCGGCATCATCGCCGCGGTGTCGGCGCTCATCGCCCGCCAGGGCGGCAACATCGTCGCCTTCGACCAGTACTCCGACGACCCGCGCGGGGGCGCGTACTTCCAGCGCGTCGTCTTCTTCCGTCCGAACCTCGCCGCCGCCTTCCCCGAGATCGAGGCAGACCTCGCCGAGACCCTCGGCGACGGCTTCGAGCTGGAGTGGACGCTCACCGACCTCTCCACGCCGAAGCGCATGGCGATCCTGGCGTCGAAGCAGGACCACTGCCTGCTCGACCTGCTGTGGCGTCACCGCCGCGGCGACCTCCCCGTGAGCATCCCGATGGTCGTGTCGAACCACACCACCGCGGCCGAAGACGTGCGCTCGTTCGGCGTCCCGTTCTTCCACGTGCCCTCCACGCCCGGCCCCGACAAGTCGGCATCCGAGGCCCGCATCCTCGAGCTGCTGGTCGGCAACGTCGACTTCGTCGTGCTCGCGCGCTACATGCAGATCCTGTCGCCCGAGTTCCTCGACAAGATCGGGGTGCCGGTGATCAACATCCACCACTCGTTCCTCCCGGCCTTCATCGGTGCCGAGCCGTACAAGAAGGCCAAGGAGCGCGGGGTCAAGCTCATCGGCGCCACCTCGCACTACGTGACGAGCGACCTCGACGAGGGTCCGATCATCGAGCAGGACACCGTGCGCGTCACGCACGCCGACTCCGCCGCCGAGCTCGCGCGCCGAGGAGCCGACGTGGAGCGCCAGGTGCTGTCGCGCGCGGTGCTGTGGCACGCGGAAGACCGCGTCATCCGCCACGGCAACCACACGATCGTCTTCTGACGCGCCCGCGCCCGCGCCCGCGCCCGCACCCCCGCCAGCTCGCCGAGACTGCATCGCGCTGACATCTCCCCCGCACGCTGCAGCGGAGATGTCAGCGGGCTGCAGTCTCGCGGCGCTTTGAGGCAGCGTCCGTCAGGGGCTGAGGTGGTGCACGCCGTCGGGGAGACGTCGACGACGCCACGACCCGAGGATGTGCTCCTCCATCGCGACGCGCGCAGCGACCGCGTTCCCGGCCTCGATCGCCTCGAAGACGCGCTCGTGCTCGGCCAGTGTGCGCGGGATGGCGTCGGCCGGGTTGTTGCCGTCCCACCGGGCGCTCTGCAGCGGACGAACGAAGAAGGACCGCGCGATGGTCGCCGCGATCCGGTTCTTCGACGCGGACATCATCGAGAGGTGGAACTGCATGTCAGCGCGCAGGAAAGCGGGGTTGTCGTGCTGCAGGCGACGCATGTCGTGCAGGTGGACCCGGATCTGCTCGTGCGACTCGGCGCTTCCGGTGGCCGCGACCTCGCTCGCCATCACGCCCTCGAGCGCTGCGCGCACCACGCTGACCTCGTCGAGCACACCGAGCGACTCGTCATGACGCACGAGGGAGTCGAAGACGAGCGGATCGAGGACGTTCCAGTCGTTGAAGTGCCGAACCCGTGTGCCGCGGCCCTGCGCGACCTCGACGAGGCCCTTCTCCTGGATGCGCTTGATGCATTCCCGGATCACGGTCCGGCTGACGCCGAACTCGTCGCACAGGGCTTGTTCGGGCGGGAGGTACTCACCGTCTGCGATGCTTCCCGTGACGATCAGCTCGACCAGCTCTTCGAGCACGCGCGAGCCGATGCGATCGATCTGCCCGCGCCTCGGAGCCCCGGAACGGGGATCGGAGGCGGGAAGCATGGAGAGCACTCTACTCCGCCCGTCGCCCCACGCTCCGGCGCACGCCGAGTTCGAGCCCCGTCCGACCATCGCGCACGTGGGGACCGCCTTCCCCGCCCCACACGAAGTCGGCCGCTCCGTCGTGGACCGACTCGTCGATCGAGATCCCGCCGCCCGGGCGGTCTCCGAGCACGAGCCCTCCGTCCGCGACGTCGTAGTCGACGGTCACCCCCGCCGGCATCTGCGGGGTGGTGACCTCGGTCAGCAGGTGGTTGGGGATCGCCGTGGCCACGGCCATCGTCGACGGGTTGGAGGTCATCCCGATCGGGCTGACCGGCAGGTCCCGCGCGTGCGCGGCGACGGCCACGCGCAGCGAATGGGTGACCCCCCACACCGCCGCCGCCTGGACGATGTCGACGGCCTCCGCGTCGAAGAGCTGACGGTACTGCTCGAGGCCGGTCAGGTTCTCGCCCGTCGCGATCGCCGGCGAGATGGTGTCACGCAGGCGACGGAGACCGCTGGCATCCCAGCGTCGCAACGGCTCCTCGACCCACGCGATCTCGACGTTCTGCTCGAGGTGCTGAATGTAACGTGCAGCCTGCGGGACATTCCACGACTCGTTCGCGTCGAGCATGACGAGCGGCTCATCGGTGGCCTCACCCAGCACGTCGCGCACGAGGGCGAGACGCTCGGCGTCGTGACGGACGTTGCGCCCGCCCTTGAGCTTGGCGGCGGTGAAGCCGCGGTCGCGCATGAACGAGTAGAACTCGGTGAGACCCGCGGAGTCCAGGGCGATGTCGAGACCCGAGGCGTAGCCCGGGATGTACCGGTCCCGTCCACCGAGCAGGCGCCACAGCGGCTCACCCAGCGCTTTCGCCTTGATGTCCCAGAACGCGCTGTCCAGCGCACCGATGCCTCCGAAGACACCACCGGCGTGACCGTTCTTGAACATGCGGGCGATCATGCGGTCGTAGAGCCACGACGTCGCGCGCGGATCCTCGCCTTCGACGGCCTCGAAGAGCTGGGGGATGCCATCGTGCATCCCCATACCGACACCCTCGATGCCCTCGTCGGTCTCGACGATGACGATCGGGAGAGCGGTGATGCCCGAGGCGATGAACCCGTTGACATCGCCGACCGGCCGCCCCCAATCGAGTGTGGTGTTGATCAGGCGGTATCCCGTGATCTTCATGACTGGACCTCTTCCACCCCGGCGACCGGGGTCATTCCTTCGTTCCGCCCGCAGTCATTCCTTCGACGAGGAATCGCTGCGAGAACAGGAACACGATGAGGATCGGCGCGATGGAGACGAGCGTGGCGAGCGCCATCACCGGCAGATCGAGAGTGACGGATGCCGATGAGGTGGGGTTGAACAACGGCACGTTGGACAACAGCTCGGCGAGTCCGACCTGGATGGGGGCTTTGCGACCGGGCTCCATGACGAAGGGGAGGAAGTAGTTGTTCCAGTTGCCGACGAGGTTGAAGAAACCCACCAGCGCGATCACGGGGGTCGCGAGCGGGAGGGCCACCGAACGGAAGACCCGCAGCTCGCTCGCACCGTCGATGCGCGCCGCGTTCAGGAGGTCCTGCGACACGCTCGTCGTGAAGTAGATGTACGTGAGGTACACCCCGAACGGGAAGAACGAGAACGGCAGGATGACGGCCCACGGCGTTCCGACGAGCTTGAGCGCACTCATCTCGAGGAACACCGGGAGCACGAGCGCCGTGTTCGGGATGAGCATGACCACGAGCGTCAGGATCAGCAGGACACCGCGGAAGCGGAACCTCGTCATCGCGAGGGCGTAGCCGGCGGGGATCGTGACGACGAGGGTGATCACCAGAGCCACGCCCGTGTAGAGCGCGGCGTTGCCCGTCCACTGCCAGATGATGCCGTTCTGGAACTCGCTCAGCCGCGACCAGTTGTCGGCGATCGTGGCGAACGAGCCGAACGAGAACGGCGGCTGACCGGTCAGCTCGGTGGAGGACTTCGTCGGCGCCAGCAGCAGCCAGACGATCGGCATCCCGAAGACGAAGACGAAGAACAGGATGATGACGGTGACGAAGGCCCGCCCCAGAAACGCTGCGGGGGTCAGGGCGCGCTTGGTCGCGGTCGACTTAGTCGCGTTCAAAGAGTCCTCCTCGGAAGACGAAGAAGGCCGCAAGGCCGGCGGCGACGACCAGGAGCATCAGCGAGATGGCCGCGGAGCCGTTGAAGTCGTTCTGACGGAAGGCGTAGAGGTAGGCGACCTGGTTGAGGGAGTAGTCGAGGCCCACGACGCCCTTGCTCGCCTGCGACAGCACGCGGGGCTCGACGAAGAGCTGCGTGCCGGCGGCCAGCGACATGACGGCCATGTACGCGATCCACTTCCGCAGCAGCGGGATCTGGATGTACCAGGCGGTGGCGATCGGGCCGGCACCGTCGATGCGGGCGGCCTCCATGACCTCGACGTTGATGTTGTTCAGGGCGCCGTACATGATGACGATCCATCCACCGGCACCGGCCCAGAAGGCGATGACGGTGAAGACCACCGGGAGATTGCCCTCGTTGCCGACGACGTCGACGAAGGTGTTGAAGCCCATTGCACGGAGGAGTCCGCTGACCGGGCTCACCGTCGGGTCGAGCATGAAGAGCCAGAGCAGCACGCTTGACGCCCCGGCGAGGGCGCCCGGGATGTAGAAGATGAACCGCGACGCGGATGACAGCCAGCGCACGCGGATCGCGTGGACGATCACCGCGAGGAACACGACGATGATGATGAGGCTCGTCAGCCAGATCGCGATGAACGCGGCGACGTGGCCGACGGCGGGGAGGAAACGGTAGTCCTGAACCGCTTTGAGGAAGTTGTCGAAGCCGACGAAGGCTCCGTCCTTGGTGAACGCCAGGTATGCGGCATAGAGGGTCGGCAAGATGCCGAACGCCAGGAGCAGGACGACGTATCCGCTGACCATCAGGTAGCCGAAGGTCGATTGAGCTCGACGGAGGGAGAGCATGGTCTTTTCCGTTCTCAGGGGGAAGGGCTGGCCGCATCCGCGGACGAATGCGGCCAGCCCAGGATGGTGTTCGGGTTACTTCTTGACGTCGTAGCCCTGGACCTGCGCCTGGTTGTCCATCTCGGTCTGCCACGCCTGCGTGGCGTCCGAGAGAGGCTTACCCGCGGAGATCACCGGCAGCGCCACCTTCGAGTAGGCGGCCTCGATGCTGAAGCTGGGGTAGCCCCAGCCCTGCCAGACCGAGCTGGCTGCGGTCGAGATGCTGGACTCGAGATCGCCCGTGAAGAAGCCCTGGGCGGCCTGTTCCTTCAGCCACGCATCTGCGGCCGACTGGTAGGCCGGCAGGCCCGACGCGAGCTTGACGGCGTCGTCCGAGCTGGTGACGTAGGTGAGGAAGGTCTTGACGGCCTCGAGGTTCTTCGAGTGGCTCGACGCGTACCAGACGCCACCGCCGACGTTTCCGGTGACCTTGTCGCCGTCGGACCACGTGAGCGGAGCGCCGGCACCGATGGTGCCGGGAGCGGCGTTCAGGCTCTTCTCGTTGTCGAACAGCGCACCGGCGTACCACGCGGGGCCGGGGATTCCGAGGAGCTTGTCGGAGTACTTGGCGACGAAGTCGTTACCGAACACGCTGTCGGTCACGAGGGTGCCGTTGGCGAGCATGTGGTCGATGAGGTCGGTGGCCTTCTCGGAGTTCGGCGCAGAGAAGTCCGAGCTGAACGTGTTGCCCTCGACCTGGAAGATCGGAGCCTCGGCACCCCAGTAGTACACGTAGGGGGCCTGGAACGAGTCTCCCACCGAACCGAGGATGTATCCGGGGTGCTCGGCAGCCACCTTGTCGCTGAGGGCCTTGTACTCTTCCCACGTCGTGGGAATGGTGTAGCCGAACTGGTCGAAGAGCGGCTTGTTGTACCAGAACAGCACCGGCGCGAGGTCGTTGCGGAGGCCGTAAACGGTGTCGTCGACGGTCATGGGGCCGAGCGCGCCCTTGGTGAAGCCGTCGAGGAAGCTCTGATCGAAGAAGCCCTTGTTCAGCGGGGCGGCGAACGCCTGCTGTCCGTTGTTCTCCTTCGAGGCCCACGCGGTGTCGTTCTGCTGGGTGGAGAAGACGACGTCGGGCCAGCCCTCACCGGACTGGTCGAAGAGGGCGATCTTCTGCTGGAACGAGCCCGAGCCGCCGGCGCCGCCGTCGTAGGTCTCGATGTTGATCTTGACGTCGGGGTTCGCCTTCTCGAACGCCTGGGCGAGGGGCTCGCGAGACGAGTCGACCCAAACGGTGATGGCGCTCGACGCGTCCTGCTCTGCCGCGGTGAAGCCGTACTGGGAGTCAGAGTCGCCTCCGCCACCACCGGTGCTCGGGCTGCACGCGGAAAGCGCGAGGGCGGACGCTACGGCGACTCCACCCACGAGGGCGAGGCGACGATGAGCGCGAGAAACATGCTGCGTCATTGCGGAAGCTCCTGTCTTCTTCGACGAGGTCGGATGACCGGATGCCAGCATAGGGCATACGTCATATGTTTGCGCAAGAGGCGAGATGAATCCGTGATCAAGAGCGCGCGTGAGCTGCGTGATTCGGGGAAGTCGTCCGACCTCCGCGGGAACTGCCACCTATGCCGCGACGGTCATCGTCGTCGCGACCACCATCGCGGCGTGCTCGCGGAGCGTCTGGAGCATCCGCGCCGCCTGAGGGTCAGTACACGTACTCCATCAGCTCGACGCCGAGCACGCGGAACGCGTCGTGCGCGCGCAGCCGGTGCGAGATCGAGAGGTCGTCGAAGTTGACGATGAGCGCGTACGCGACTCCCGCGCGGGGACCGCCGAGCACTCCCGCCTCGGCCCGCACCCCGGCTGCCCGACCCGTCTTGTTGATGAACAGCAGCCCGTGCTGGTCGTTCTCGTGCGCGAACGGATCGAGACCGGTGGCGGATGCCACGAGCGACAGGTCGTGGTTCAGACTCAGCCACTCCGCGACCTGGGCACTGACGCCCGGTGAGACCACCGCCGAGTTCACGAGACCGGCGAACAGCTCCGCCATCTCACGGGCGGTCGAGAGCGCGACGTGCGGAGCGTCGTCGGGGCCGCGGTCGTCGCGGAAGCGGTCGAGGAGCGCCGTCCGGCGCATCCCCAGCTGCTCCGACCGCGCGCGCACGGCCTGCAGACCCACGCGCTGCAGGAGCGCGTTGACCGCGAGCGCGTCGCCGGCCGAGGCGGCGAGCACCGCGACGTCGGCGATCGGCAGCGCGGGGGCCTTGAGATGCTGCCACATGCCGCCGACAGCGGCGCCGTGCACGGTCGAGCGGTCGATGATCTCGAGCGCGTCGATCGTGCCCGCCTCGATGGATGCCGCGACCTCGATGAGGAGCGGGACGACGCCGAGCCCCCCGACCGGCAGTGTCAGGAAATCGTCGCCCCCGAGCACCTGCGCCCCGCCGTCCAGCTCGTCGATGCGCACCGAGACGCGCGCACCGGATGCGGCGAGCTCGTCGAGCGCGCGCAGCGTCGCGGTGAACGAGCGTCGTCCGGCAGCCGCACGGCGCGGAAGCCGCTTCGGCCCTTTCCTCCCGGCACCCCGGAGAGCGGGCGCGTCGCGTCGCGACGACTCGACGGCCCCGCCGAGGGGCTCGGGGGTGGCGGGCTCGGGAACCGGGGGCATGCCCACGAGCGTGGCTCCTTCCGGGTCAGAAGAGCAACAAACTCCGCCTCACCAAATGGTGACGCGCTGGTCTGCGTCGAGCCAGAGAGCGTCGCCCTCGGTCACCTCGAACGCCTCGTAGAAAGCATCGATGTTACGCACGATCTGATTGCAGCGGAACTCGTTGGGCGAGTGCGGATCGATCGTGAGGAGGCGGATGGTCTCGGCATCCCGGCCCTTCTGCTGCCACACCTGCGCCCAGCTGAGAAGAAGACGCTGGATGCCACTGAGCCCGTCCACGACCGGACCTTCGGGGTGCTGCCCCTCGGCTTCGAGCGAGAGCCGGTAAGCCGAGATCGCGATGCCGAGTCCGCCCAGGTCGCCGATGTTCTCACCGATCGTGAGGGCGCCGTTGACGTGGTGCTCCTCGGACAGCCCCTCGGGCACGAGCGCGTCGTACTGGGCGATCAGGGCCTTGGTTCGCTCCTCGAACGCGGCGCGATCGGCATCCGTCCACCAGTCGCGCAGCGATCCGTCGCCGTCGAAGCGGCTGCCCTGGTCGTCGAAGCCGTGGCCGATCTCGTGACCGATCACGGCACCGATCCCGCCGAAGTTGGCGGCCGAATCGCGGTCGGCGTCGAAGAACGGGTACTGCAGGATCGCCGCGGGGAAGACGATCTCGTTCATCAACGGGTTGTAGTAGGCGTTCACCGTCTGCGGCGTCATGTGCCACTCGTCACGGTCGATCGGCTGGCCGACCTTCGCGAGCTGCCGGTCGTGCTCCCAGACGTTGGCCCGGCGGACGTTTCCGATGAGGTCGTCGGCGGAGATCTCGAGGTCGCCGTAGTCCTTCCAGCGCACGGGGTAGCCGATCTTCGGCGTGAAGGCGTCGAGCTTCGCGAGCGCGCGCTCGCGCGTTTCGGCGGTCATCCACTCGAGCGAGCGGATCGAGCGACGGTAGGCCTCGATGAGGTGCGCGACGAGACCGTCCATGGCCTCCTTCGCTGCCGGCGGGAAGTGCCGTTCGACGTAGACCTTGCCGATCGCCTCGCCCAGAGCGGCCTCCGCGAGGCTCACGCCGCGCTTCCACCGCTCGCGGTTCACGGGAACACCCGTGAGCTGGGTGCCGTAGAACGAGAAGTTCTCGGCGACGAAGGCATCGGGCAGGAACGCCGCCGCGGAGTGCACGACCTTGAAGCGCAGCCAGGCCTTCCAGTCGTCGAGGCGCTCCGCGACGAGCAGGGCGCCGAGGGACTCGACGAAGCTCGGCTGGTAGACGACGACCTCGGCGAGCGCGTCCTCGTGGCCGGGGGCGACCCCCGCCCGCCACGTCGCAAGGTCGATGCCGGCGAGCGCGACGGTGTCGTCCCACGACTTCAGGTTGTAGGTCTTGACCGCGTCGCGGCTGTCTTCGCGCGACCAGTGGTGGGTCGCGATCTCGGTCTCGAGGGCGAGAACCCGCGCGGCGTCATCGGCCGCATCGGCCACGCCCGCGAGGTCGAGGATGCGCTCGATGTGCGCGCGGTAGGCGTCGCGCGTGTCGGCGAAGTTGTCGAGACGGTAGTAGCTCTCGTCGGGCATCGAGAGGCCGCCCTGGTAGAGGACGGGGACGTACCGCGTCGGGTCGCCCGGGTCGGGCTCGACGAAGAGGGCGATCAGACCGCTCATGCCCTCGCGCTCGAACTCGCCCGTGAGCCGCAGGAGACCGGCGACGTCGTGCACCTCGTCGACCCGACGCAGCTGCTCCTCGATCGGCGTCCGGCCGAGCTCGTCGATGCGGGCGGTGTCCATGAAGCTCGCGAACAGGTCGCCGATCTTGCGGGCCTCGGTGCCCGGTTCGGCCTGCTGCGACTCCTCCACGATCGCGCGGACGTCTTTCTCGGCCTGCTCGGCGATGAGGTGGAAGGCGCCCCAGCGCGCCTTGTCTTCGGGGATCTCGGTGCGCTCGAGCCAGCGGCCGTTGACGTGGCGGAACAGGTCGTCCTGCGGGCGGATCTCGTCGCTCAGTTCGTCGAGCGCGAGGCCGGAACGGGGGGTCTCGGTCATTCAGCCAGGATAAATCCCCGTTGTTCGGTGCGGGCTGGGGACGCCGACATTGCCTCGCCCGTGGCGCGTGCGGCTGCGCGCGCCCTTGCGCCCACGCCCCGCCCGGCGCGATGTCGGTGGGTCGCCATAGGCTCGACGCGTGACCACGCGACCGCCCGAGACGCTCAACCGGTCGATCCTCCGGCTGGCCATCCCGGCGCTCGGCGCGCTCATCGCCGAGCCGCTCTTCCTCATCGTCGACGCAGCCATGGTCGGGCACCTCGGCGTCGCCCCGCTCGCGGGGCTCGGGATCGCCGGGGCGGTTCTGCACACCATCGTCGGCCTGATGGTGTTCCTCGCGTACTCCACCACACCCGCGGTGGCGCGACGCTTCGGGGCCGGCGAGGTCGGGCGCGCGGTCTCGGTCGGGATCGACGGCATGTGGATCGCGCTCACTCTGGGTGCCGTCCTGGCCCTCGCCGGCGTGTGGTCCACCCCGGCGGTCGTCGATGCCTTCGGCGCCGCTCCCGACGTCGCCGAGAACGCCCGCGTCTACCTGTCGATCTCGATGTGGGGCCTCCCCGCGATGCTCATCGTCTTCGCGGCGACGGGCCTGTTGCGGGGGCTGCAGAACACCGTGACCCCGCTGTGGATCGCGGGCGTCGGGTTCGCGGCCAACGCGGCTCTCAACGCCGTCTTCATCTATGGATTCGGCTGGGGGATCGCGGGTTCGGCGGTGGGTACCGTGATCGCGCAATGGGCGATGGTCGGTGCGTACGTGGTCGTGGTGGGCCGGCTCGCGCGCCGGCACACGGCATCCCTCCGTCCGGAGCGCTCCGGCCTCGGTGGCACCGCACGCTCGGGCGGGTGGCTGTTCCTGCGCACGCTGAGCCTGCGCGCGGCCTTCCTCGCGACGGTCGCCGTCGCCACGCAGCTGGGATCGGCCGAGCTCGCGGGGTGGCAGATCGCGTTCACGATCTTCTCCACGGCGGCCTTCGCTCTCGACGCCCTGGCCATCGCCGCTCAAGCCCTGATCGGTGCGGGTCTCGGGGCCGGTCACCTCGCGACCGTGCGCCGCGTGCTGCAGCGCACGGTCGCGTGGGGAGTGTGGTTCGGCGTCGCGGTCGGCATCCTGATCGCCGCCGCGTCCGGCGTGGTCGGGATCGTGTTCACCGGCGACCCCGCGGTCGGCGCGCTGATTCAGCCGGCGCTGCTCGTGCTCGCCGCCGCGCAACCGCTCGCGGCGGTCGTGTTCGTGCTCGACGGCGTGCTCATCGGCGCCGGAGACGCGCGGTACCTCGCACTCGCGGGCGTGCTCAACCTCGTCCCGTACACGCCGGCCCTCGCGGCGGTCGCCCTGTGGGCAGGCGGAGGCGCGGCGGGTCTCGCGTGGCTGTCGGCCGCGTTCTTCGGTGTCTACCTGCTCGCCCGGGTCGTCACGCTCGGTCTCCGCGTGCGCGGACACGCATGGACGACGGCGGGCGACTGACCAACCGCCCGCCGCCGACTGCTCACGTGTACCAGGTGGGAACCGGAATCTGGTTCAGCAGCACGTACTCGCCGACCTCTCGCTTCTTGTAGGCGATCGGGTCGTGCAGGCTGTGCGTGCGGAGGTTCCGCCAGAAGATGTCGAGGCCCACGGAGTTGGCCGTGGCGCGCGCACCGGTCAGCTCGAAGATCTTGGATGCCACTTCGAGGCCATCGTCGACGATGCGGAGCTTGCCCGCGGCGATGCGCACCGCGATCTCGCCACGGTGCCGCTCGGTCAGCTCTTCGCGCGGGGCGTGCAGCACGGCGCTGATCTCGGCACCCACCGCGTCGAGCAGCGCTTCGTCGGCCCAGAGTTTCGACTGCAGCGTCCCGTAGCCCTCGAGCAGGTACCACTCCTCCGTCGCGCGCTGCTTGTCGTCGCCTCCGTAGGGCCACGGCCGGGTGCGCTCGCGCGTGTAGGCCGAGGCGGTCTCGAGGGCGCCCTGGGCGATGCCGAGGTAGAAGTTGGCGAAGACGAGCTGGATCGCCGGCACGTTGAGGGTGTTGTAGACGAGCGGCTGGAACTGCTTGTCGACGAAGCCGGCGGCATCCGACCAGGGCACGCGCACGTCGCGGATCTCAACCGAGCCCGATTCGGTCAGACGCTGGCCCAGGTTGTCCCAGTCGCCCGCGAAGACGATGCCCTCTTGCGCGGTCGGCACGATCGCGAAGACGTGCGTGTCCGTGCCCTCGAGCACACCCTCCAGCACGGTGAGGTCGGCGACGCTGCCGCCGGTGGAGAACGACTTGCGCCCCGAGAAGACGAGCTCGTCGCCCTCTTCGCGGATCGTGAGGTCGGAGTCGCGAGGGTTCACCGCACCACCGAAGAAGTACGTGTTCGTGGTGTACAGCTCCTCGACCGCGGCGATCTGCGCGTCGGTCGCCACCAGCCGGGCCGCCCACGCCCACAGGTAGTGGTAGCCCAGGAGCTGTCCGATCGAGCCGTCGCCGCGGGCCACCGCGCGGATGACCTTGTAGGCCGTGTCCCAGCTCTCGCCGGCACCGCCGTGCTCGCGGGGTCCGAGCAGGGTGACCAGGCCGGACGCCTTGAGCAGATCGACCTCGGCGCGCGGGGTGGCGTTGGCGCGGTCGCGCTCGACGGCATCCACCGCGAGGATGTCGGCCACCTCACGAGCCCGCTCGATCCACCCGGCGCTAGTGTCGGGAGTGGTTGCGTCCCGCCAGCGGTCCGCGAGGCCTGTCGTCGTTGAATCCGTGATCGTCATGATCGTTCCTTCCCAGGTGTGTGATTCGATCGGCGCGCTCCACCCCGGCTGCCACCGGAGAAGAGCAGGTCTGCGAGAAGCGCGGCGGGACGCATCCGCCTCGCCGCATCGTCGCGACGACAGTCAACAGCCGTCAACCGTCCCGCGGAAGACTGTTACCGACAAAGACCCCAGGTGTCGGGACGTCGTCACACGCTGAGCGTCACGCGCTGAGCGTCACGCGCTGGGCGGCACACGCTGGGCGCCACACGGACGCGTCACGCCCAGCGGCGACACCACTCGTACATGACGACGGCGGCGGCCGAAGCCGCGTTGATCGAGCGGGTCGACCCGTACTGGGTGATCTCGACGACGGCGGATGCCGCGGCCAGCGCCTCGGCAGAAAGCCCCGGCCCCTCCTGCCCGAAGAGCAGCACGCAGGCCTCCGGGAGGTCGGCACGGTCGACGGGAACCGATCCGTCGACGTTGTCGATCGCGATCACGGGGAGTCCGGCATCCCGCGCCCACGTGGTGAACGCATCGACGTCCTCGTGGTGACGCACGTGCTGGTAGCGGTCGGTCACCATCGCGCCGCGTCGATTCCAGCGGCGCTTGCCGATGATGTGGACCTCGGCCGCGAGGAAGGCGTTCGCGCTGCGGACGATCGAGCCGATGTTGAGGTCGTGCTGCCAGTTCTCGATCGCGACGTGGAACGGATGCCGCTTCGCGTCGAGGTCCGCGACGATCGCCTCCATCGACCAGTAGCGGTACTCGTCGACGACGTTGCGACGGTCGCCCTCGGCGAGGAGCTCCGGGTCGTAGCGCGGATCGTCGGGCCACTCCCCCGGCCAGGGACCGACGCCGTGGGTCGGGACCGGCGGCGTGGGCACGGGCGCAGAGGCGTCGTCGGGATGATCCACCGGTTCAGGCTATCGAGCAGCCCCGCCGGCTCCGGTGTCGCCGGGGGTCACACGAGCCGCCATCGTCTCGATGACGGCGTCCGATGCCGGTGTCTGCATCACGAACTGCGAGAAGAACACCGGCCCGGTCAGCTCGATGAGCAGCCGCTCGGCGTGCTCGCTGCCGACGATGCGGGCGAGGTCGGCGGAACGCCGGGCTGCCGCGGAGCGCAGCGCCCCGGCCGCCATGTCGTCGGTGGGCGCCGAGGCGATGAGGTACGCCATCGCGGCGCGGACGGCCGGGTCGGTGAAGGCCTCCCGCACCCCGCGGAGGAACGCGGTCACCGCCTCGACGACATCGTCACCGGGGCCGACGGGGTCGGGTACCGCGTGCTCGGCGAGCAGCACGTCGGCCACGATCGCCGGTACCGACGGCCAGTGCGCGTAGACGGTCTTCCTCGCGACGCCGGCGACCTCCGCGATGCGCGAGACGGTCAGCTGCTCCGCCGCCCCGTCCGCAAGCAGCGCACGGACGGCGGCGAACACCCTCTCGCGTGTGCGCCGGACGCGCGCGTCGTCCATGTGGGGCTCATCTCTCGGGGGCGGACTCCGGTGGCTGCGTGTTCCCCCTCTCGACGACGACGACGATCGCAGCCGCGCAGACGGCCAGTTCGATGACGGAGGCCTCGAAGAACGCGCTCGTCCCCATGATCGCGCACAACGCGACGATGAGCACGTTCGAACGCGCACGGAGGGTCGGGCGCAGCGCCAGCCACCACACCCCCAGGAAGAACGCAGCCACCGGGACGACCAGGGTGCAGCGCAGCATCAACGGGTCGGCGTGGGCACCGTGCTCGAGCGTGCCCACCGCCACCTCGATCCCGGCCGAGACCGCTCCGGCGGCGGCGAAGATCACGTAGTGAAAGTAGCCGAACACCATTGCGCGTCCGAGGCCGTTCGACAGACGGGTGTGCATCGGGCGAGCGAAGTACACCCACCACATCGCGGCCACCACGATCAGGCCCGAGATCGCGACGACGATCAACCCGGCGAGGTGCTCGGTGTCGCCGAGGGCGGCGATGATCGCGGTGGCCGAAGCGAGGATCGACTCGCCGAGAAGGATGAGCGTGAACAGTCCGAAACGTTCGGCGACGTGATGCGGATGCCACGGCGTCGGGCGCGCGCGTTCAGCGAACGGGGGCACGGCGAACTCGAGCGCCAGCACCGGGAGCACCACCCACGTCCCCACGGACGTCGCGCCGAGGCCCAGCAGGAGGAGCCAGCATGACTGCACCACAGCGATCCCCGCGGCGTAGCGGAGCGCCGTGACGCGGTACTCGGGATTCTGCACGGCGACCCGAAGCCATTGCGGGATGGCGACGAGACGCATCACGAGGTACCCCACGACGAGGAGCGTGATGTCACCCTCGGTCATCGCCGGCACGACCCCGGCCGCGATCACGAGGGCCCCGCCCATCTGGACGAGCGTGGCAACCCGGTAGAGCCAGTCGTCGGTGTCGAACGCCGTCGCGAACCACGTGAAGGTCATCCAAGCCCACCAGATGGCGGCGAAGACGATCAGGTAGCTCAGCGTCCCCTGCCCAGCGCGCCCGTCCTGCTCGAGCTCGTGCAGCGTCGATGCGGCGAAGGACACCGCGACGACGAACACGAGGTCGA
The DNA here is from genome assembly GCF_029222405.1 of Microbacterium sp. Kw_RZR3. Lineage (NCBI taxonomy): Bacteria > Bacillati > Actinomycetota > Actinomycetes > Micrococcales > Microbacteriaceae > Microbacterium > Microbacterium sp. Kw_RZR3. Next base: position 19,135 of record NZ_JARHXC010000044.1, read on the forward strand.
ACAGCAACTCGAGCGCGCTCGCGGTGCGGTGCGGCTCCGCGGCGTCGCGGGGGCGGAGAGGATGGATGCCGAACCTCCGGAGCCGCTGCTCCGTGAGCGCCGGCGTGCCCCGGCGCGGATGCCGCGCGACGCCGGGGTCGTTGTGCCCGCTCACGTGAACAGGTGTACGGTCTGACCGACGTACGCGGGCTCGAGCAACTCGGACACGAGAAAGCACGCGACATCGGTTCGCGTGAGCGGCCCCATGCGCTCGCGCGGAGCGAGACGAGACTTGGCCAGGACAAGCCGGGGTTGAGGGGTGTTCACCAGCACCGCCGGACGCACCAGAGTCCACGAGGTCCGCGACTCCCGCACGACGGCTTCCTGACGATTCTTGTCCGCGTAGACCGAACGCAAGATGGTCGGACGCACGAGCGCGTCGTACCAGAGCGGGCCGTGGCCCCAGCTGTCGCCCGCCCCCATTCCGGTAACGCAGAGGAGACGGCGAACCCCGCGCTCCCGCATGGCGTGGACGACGTTCCGGGTGCCGTTCTCAAGTAGGTGCGCATCCGAGGCGCGGGGACGCGAGCCCAAGACGCTGATCACGGCGTCGATGCCGTCGAGCGCGGCGACGATGGTTTCGACATCCATCACATCACCCGCGACTACGTCGTCGGTCACCCCCGCGAGCGCGCCTGGCCGACGGGCCAACGCGCGAACGCGAAGCGAGAGCGCGTCGGCCCGCGCCAGCACCGCGCGGCCCATCGGGCCCGTGGCGCCGATGATCAAGGCATGGGGCGTCATTCGTCCTCCTATCCGCCGCCGCGCGGCGTCGTGGGGCGCGCCTTGGCGACGCGCGCGGTGAAGAGTAACAGGGTGTTACCTAAGACACGTACCGATACTTTTCGGCATACCGAAAAATGCACTACATTTTTCGGTATGCCGAAAACGACGGAGGCCGCACCGACTGATCGCCGTCCTGCTCCGCGACGCGTCGCGTGGCTCCTCGGACCCGCCATGGTCGCCGGCGTGGCCTACCTCGACCCCGGCAACGTCGCCAGCAACATGACCGCGGGGGCGAGCTTCGGCTACCTGCTCGTGTGGGTCGTCGTGCTCGGCAACGTGATGGCCTGGCTCATCCAGTACCTGTCGGCCAAGCTCGGCATCGTCACGGGCGAGAGCCTCCCGCAGATCCTGGGGCGCCGACTCGACCGCCGCTGGGCGCGGCGCGCGTACTGGCTCCAAGCCGAACTCGTGGCGATGGCCACGGATGTCGCCGAGGTGATCGGCGGTGCCGTGGCTCTGCACCTGCTGTTCGGCATCCCCCTCGTCTGGGGAGGGGCGATCACGGGCGTCGTCTCGATGCTCCTGCTCGTCGTGCAGTCGCGCCGCGGCGCCCGTGCGTTCGAGACCGTGCTGATCGGCCTGCTGGTGATGATCGCGATCGGCTTCACCTTCGGCCTCTTCTTCGCTCCTCCCGACGCGGGCGGCGTCGTCGCCGGCTTGGTGCCGCGATTCGAGGGGACGAACTCGGTGCTGCTGGCCGCGTCGATCCTCGGCGCGACGATCATGCCGCACGCGATCTACGCGCACTCGGCGCTCAGCCGTGACCGCTTCGCACCGGACGCACCGACCGAGGCGGCGGGCCTCGAGGATGCCCGCGGGATCTCGACCCGGCGACTGCTGCGCGCCACGCGCTGGGACGTCACGATCGCCCTGGCCGTCGCCGGGACCGTGAACCTCGCGATCCTGCTGCTGGCCGCGGCGAACCTCGCCGGGGTGGAGGGCACCGATAGTCTCGAGGGCGCGTACGCGGCTCTGCGCGACGGCCTCGGCCCGGTCGTTGCGACGATGTTCGCGGTCGGCCTCCTCGCCAGCGGCCTGGCCTCGACCTCGGTCGGCGCCTACGCCGGAGCGGAGATCATGCACGGCCTCCTGCGCGTGAGCGTCCCGCTGGTGGCGCGTCGCCTCGTGACGCTCGTCCCGGCCCTGGTGATCCTCTCGGTTGGCGTCGACCCGACGCTCGCGCTGGTGCTGAGTCAGGTGGTGTTGTCGTTCGGCATCCCGTTCGCCCTCGTTCCGCTCGTCGCCCTGACGGCCCGACGCGACCTCCTCGGCGACTATCGCAACCGCGAGATCACGACCGCGGCCGGGATCGTCGCCGCCGTCTTCCTCATCGCCTTGAATGCCGTCCTCCTGTGGCTCGTCCTCACCGGCGGATAGGCTGGCCCGCGTGGAATCGCCCGTAGCCGACGACTATCTCAAGGCGATCTACCACCACACCGAGTGGCAGAACGACCCCATCACCCCCTCACAGCTCGCCGCCGTCCTCGGACTCGCGCCCTCGAGCGTGACCGAGATGGTGAAGAAGCTCGCCGCGCAGGGACTCGTCACGCACCGCCCCTACGGCCCGGTCTCGCTCACCGCCGCGGGACAGCGCCGCGCCGCGGGCGTCATCCGTCGGCACCGCCTCATCGAGACGTGGCTCGTCCGCGAGTTCGGATACGCCTGGGACGAAGTGCACGACGAGGCCGAGGTGCTCGAGCACGCCCTGAGCGACCGCCTGCTCGAGGGCATCGACGCCCGCCTCGGTCGACCCCGCTTCGACCCGCACGGCGATGCGATCCCGGATGCCACCGGCTCGGTCGAGCGCGAACCTTTCGTGCTGCTGTCGGCCGCGGTGCCCGGTCACGCGGGGCGCGTGCTGAGGGTGAGCGACCGCGACCCCGAGCTGCTCCGGGCGCTCGTCGAGCGCGGCATCGACGTGGGGCACGAGCTCGAGGTGGTCTCGGAGTCGACGGTGCGCGCGGACGGCGTCGACGTCGAGCTGCCCGCCGGAGCGGCAGAGTCGGTCTGGCTGACGCGCTGAAGCCCGCGCCGCGGGTTCGCCCCGGCGGTGCGCCGTCATTCGGAGTTCGTGCCGACACGCCGGATGGCGGGCGCCCCGGGGCGGCGTGCCGCCGCCGAACTCCGCCGGACGGCACAGCACACGACGGCCGACCACACCGTGCCCTCACGCGGACTCCGTAACGACACACCGGGTGGCGGGCGCCCCGGGGCGGCGTGTCGCCGACGAACTCCGCCGCACGGCACACCACACGAGCATCTCGAGGCGGGCACCGACACGAACTCCGCCGCACGGCACACCGGGCCGCCGTCCCGACACCACACGAACGGATGCCGAGGACTCGAGGCCCGCGCGGGCGATCCGCGACCGCTACGCTGACCCACACCGGCACCCGGGCCGGCCCGGTGAACACGAGGACCCATGACCCCTCCTGCGCAGGTGCGCCGCCCCGTCGCGGTGACCGTAGCGATCGTGCTGGTGTACATCGGCGGTCTGCTGAACACCGCTCTCGGCGTGCTGGTGCTGTTGTCGCGCTACGAGGTGAGCGCCGATCTCGTCCTGCCGGTGTCGCTGGTCGGGGCGGCAACAATCCTGCTCGGCCTCCTCACGGTCGCGGGGGGCTCAGCGCTCTCGCGCGGCAGTCGACTGGCGCGCATCCTTCTCACGGCGTATCTCTCGGTGCTCGTCGTGCTGCAGGCCGTCGCCATGGCGCTCACCGAGCTCGACCTGACGCTCTCGATCGCGCTGGCCGCCGCCGTGCTGGTGATCGCGGCGCTCTGGATCCCCGGCAACGCGCGGCACTACTTCACCCGCCCGCCCGTCGAGACGCCGGCGACCCCGCTCATCTGAGGCGTCGCCGTACGGCCTCGACGACCAGGGCGCTCACTTCGTGGGTCGCGCCGTTCCCGCGATCGCGGGGCCCTGGGCGAGGAGACGGCGCACGAAACGGCGGTGCGCGAAGCGCACGGCCTCGATCGCCGCAAGGGCGGTGACGACGACCGCCGTGACCAACCACGCGCCGTCCTCACCCGGGTCTTGCAGCTGGAAGAACTCACCCAGCGCCGGGACCGTGAAGATCGCGGTGAGCGCGATGAACATCGCCCCGACCACGAGCACCTTCACGCGCGTGATGGGGCGCGACAGCACCGTGAGTACCCAGATCGCGACGATCGCGAGAATGATCGTCGCCCCGGTGCGCAGCTGCGCGACCGACAACCCGAGATCCATCGCGAGCCGCGTGTACACCGTCAGCGACACCGCGATCACGATGCCCGCTGGGATCGCGAAGCTCAGCGAGCGTTTCAGGAACCCCGGCACGTAGCGCTGCGTGTTGGGGAGGAGCGCGAGGAAGAACGCCGGGATGCCGATGGTGAGGCCATCGGTGATCGACAGCTGACGCGGCAGGAACGGAAACTCCATGACCAGCACGCCGAAGAGCACCGCGAGGCCCGTCGCGTACACGGTCTTGGTGAGGAAGAGCATCGAGACGCGCTCGATGTTGGCGATCACCTGACGCCCCTCGGCGACGACCGACGGGAGGTGCGAGAAGCGCCCATCGAGGAGGACGAGACGCGCGACGGCCTTCGTCGCCGCCGCGCCCGAGTTCATCGCGATGCCGATGTCGGCGGTCTTGATCGCCAGCGCGTCGTTGACACCGTCACCGGTCATCGCCACGACGTGCCCCCGCGCCTGCAGCGCCGTGACGATCCGCTTCTTCTGGTCGGGAGTCACCCGACCAAACACCGTGTGCTCCTCGAGGACGCGTCCGAGTTCGACGTCGTCCTCGGGTAGTCGGCGCGCGTCGTAGCCCTCTGCGACCTCGAGGCCGACCTCGCGCGCGATCGCGGCGACCGTGCGGGGGTTGTCGCCCGAGATCACCCGGACGCCCACGCCCTGTTCGCGGAAGAACGCCAACGCCCCGGCGGCATCCGGACGGACGGCCTCGATGAAGGTCAGAACCGCCACCGGGACGGGCTCGCCGCGGAACCGCTCCGCCGCGACGTCGTCGTCATCGAGGGGCGTCGCGGTGTGGGCGAGCACGAGGGTGCGTCGACCCGACGACGCGAGCCGGGTCACGGCGGCGCCGAGCTCGGTGTCGGCGTCCGCCGCCCGGTCGCCGAAGACCATCTCGGGGGCGCCGAGGATCCACGTGCCCGCCGCGCGTTCGGCGAACGACACCGCGCTCCACTTGCGCGCCGACGAGAAGGGGATGCGGCGCGCGGGCTCGAGCGGGGAATCCACGGGGAAGGGGTCGCGCAGGCACCGCGCGGTCGCGTTGGCGTCGTCGGCCGCACCGTACCACCCGAGGGTCTCTCGCCAGCCGTCGCGCTCCGTAAGGGTGAGCGCATCGTCGAAACGGATCTCGCCCGCGGTCAGCGTTCCGGTCTTGTCGAGGCAGATCACGTCGACGCGCGCGAGGCCCTCGACCGCGGGCAACTCGTTCACGAGCACCTTCTTGCCGGCGAGCCGCGCCGCGCCGACCGCGAAAGCGATCGAGGTCATCAGCACGAGACCGAGCGGGATCATCGCCGTGAGCGCGGCGATCGTATTGACCACCGCCTGCGACCAGGTGCCCTGCTGAAACGCCTCCGTCCACCCGCCGGCGACCATCATCTGCGCGTTCAGCACGAGCAGCCCCACGGGACCGATCCCCCAGCCGACCCACTTCAGGACGCGGTCGATCGAGGTGCGCAGCTCGCTCGACACGAGCTGGAACTTCTTCGCCTCGCTCGCGAACGTGTTGGCGTACGACGCCGCGCCCACGCGGGTCGCGCGCGCGGTGCCGTCTCCGCCGACGACGATCGAGCCCGAGAGCGCCTCGTCTCCGGGGCGCTTGTCGACGGCATCCGACTCGCCGGTCAGCATCGATTCGTCGATCTGCAATCCCTGCGAGGCGACGACGGTCGCGTCGGCGGGGACCTGGTCGCCCGCGCGCAGCACCAGCAGGTCGTCGCGGACGACGTCGCCGGGCGCGATCTCGGCATCGGCGCCGTCTCGCCGCACCCGGGCGCGCGGCGCGTTGAGCAGGGCGAGACGGTCCAGCGCGGCCTTCGCGCGGAACTCCTGCACGCAGCCGATCACCGCGTTCGAGAGCGCCGCGACACCGAACAGGGCGTCCTGCCACCGCCCGAGCAGGAGCAGCACGAGGAAGCACCCGGCGACGATCCCGTTGAACAGCGTGAAGACGTTGGCGCGGACGATGTTCCACGCGCTGCGACTCGTGTCGGCGGCGTACGCGTTGGTCTGCCCGGAGGCGACCCGTTCGGCGACGGCGGCAGCCGTCAGACCGCGAACGTCGTCGGCATCGATACTGTCGGCGGTCGCCTGGTCCATGCGATCACTGTAGGGGTAGCCCCCGACACGCACGCCTCCGATTGCGATGGATTCAGGATGCCGCGCGCCGAACCCGGTCGAAGGGCCACCGCACGTGGGTCGCCGTCTCGCAGTGCTGCCAGAGGTCTGCGCCCAGATCAGCCCCGCGCGATCGGCGCGACGGCGTGGCGGGACGGGGCAACCCGCGCGCGACGAGCGTGGGGCCGTACATCGTCCCGCCCTCCGCCGTCGGATCGACGAGCGCACGCACCAGAGACCACGCGCCCTGCTCTTTCGACTGGGTGATGGGTGCCTGGAGATTGTCGACGAATCGCGACAGACGACTCGGTTCGTTCACACCCCGGATGCCACGCGTCCGGCCGCTCGTGGAGTAGCCGGGGTGGGCGATGAGGCTTTCGACCGGCACGCTGTGCGCGCTCAGGCGACGGTCGGCTTCGAGTCCGAGCGCGGTCGTCGCCGCCTTGGACTGCACGTACGCGCGCCACGGCGCGTAGCCCTCGACGAGTTCGGGATCGGTGGGCACGTGGTTCCACAGCGAGGTCGACATGCTCCCCACCCAGACCATCCGGCCGCGCGCGGCGGCGAGCGGCTTGAGCATCTCGCCGGCGAGGGCGAAGTGTCCGAGTACGTTCGTGGCGAAGACCAGTTCGTGACCGCCGGCGGTCTCGCGCGTCTTCGGCGGGTGCACGATGCCCGCGTTCAGCAACAGGCCGTCGAGGCGCCCTCGCGCGCGAGCGGTCGCGGCGGCTGCCCGCACGGATCCGAGGTTGCTCGTGTCGAGCAGGAGCGTCTCGATCGAGGCATCCGGATTCGCCCTCTTCACGGCCTCTTTCGCGGTCTGGAGCTTGTGCGGGCTGCGCCCGGTGAGCAGCACGTGCGCGCCGGCCGCGGCGATCTGCTCGCACGCGAAGAAGCCGAGGCCGCGCGTGGCGCCGGTGACGAGATAGGTCCGGCCCGAGAGGTCGGGCAGGTTCCGGGGGTCCCAGTCCGCGCGCGTCACCCTCCGACCCTAACGAGAAGAGTCGGCGGCGTCACGGGTGCATTCCCGATTCGGCATACCGGTGCGCGAGAAAAAGTTCGACGCGGGACGTGACGAATCCGTCGCTCGTTGCGTCATCACTGTGAGCACACCCGCTCCGCCGCGAGAACGCAGGGTTCCGCGACGCCGATACACCCCGAGAGGAAATCGATCATGGGACTCGACGACAAGATCAAGAACGCTGCCCAGGACATCGTGGGCAGGGCGAAGGAAGCCATCGGCAACGCGACCGACAACGACCGGCTCGCGGCCGAGGGCAAGCTCGAGCAGACCGAGGCACACGCCAAGAAGGCCGGCGAGAACGTCAAGGACGCGTTCAAATAAGCCGCACGACCGACGGGGGAGCACGGTGGCGGCCGAGCTCTCCCGTCGTCTCTCCCGGTGGCGCTGTCGGAGGTCGCGGCTAGGCTGAGCCCATGCGAACCCGTGCCGAGATCGAGTGCTGGCTCACCGACATGGACGGGGTCCTCGTCCATGAGAACACCCCCGTTCCCGGAGCAGCCGAGCTCCTGGCGCAGTGGCGCGCCGAGGGCACGCCGTTCCTCGTCCTCACGAACAACTCGATCTTCACGCCGCGCGATCTGAGTGCGCGGTTGCGCGCGTCGGGACTCGTGGTCCCGGAGTCGTCGATCTGGACCTCCGCGCTCGCGACGGCCGACTTCCTGAAGTCGCAGATGCCCGGCGGCTCGGCTTTCGTCATCGGCGAGGCGGGCCTGACGACCGCTTTGCACGAGGCCGGGTTCATCATGACCGAGACGGCTCCCGACTACGTCGTGGTCGGCGAGACCCGCAACTACTCGTTCGAGGCGATCACGAAGGCCATCCGCTTCATCCGTGGCGGCTCGCGTTTCATCGCGACGAACCCGGATGCCACGGGCCCCTCGACCGAGGGCGTGCTGCCCGCGACGGGGGCGATCGCCGCCCTCATCACCAAGGCGACGGGCCGCGAGCCCTACATCGTCGGCAAGCCGAACCCGATGATGTTCCGGTCGGCTTTGAACCGGATCGGCGCGCACAGCGAGAACACCGGCATGATCGGCGACCGCATGGACACCGACATCGTCGCGGGCATCGAGGCCGGACTCCACACCGTGCTGGTGATGACGGGGATCAGCGACGAGAGCGAGGTCGAGCGGTATCCGTTCCGCCCCGACGAGATCCTCGGCTCCGTCGCCGAGCTCGTCCGCGACGAGCCGCTCGAGAGCGACCTCGCCGACGGCGAGGACGGGCTCGCCGAGGGTCTCTGACCCACCCCACGCCCGCTCCGTCAGGATGGACGCATGGACGACCGCACCCTCTGGCTGATCACGGCCCTCATCATCACGGCGGGCAGCCTCGTCGCCCTCCTCGTTCAATGGCGACGCTCACGCCATGGCGGTGGTCGGCGCGACCCGTTCGACGGACCGGGCGGGGGCCACGGCGGCGGGCCGGCGTGACAGATTCGCCCCCGTCCGGCACTCGACGGGTGACGCTCTCGCAGGTCGCGGAACGGGCGGGCGTCTCGCGGTCGGCGGTGTCGTTCGTGATGAACGGCCGGACCGACCAGAGACTGTCGGCCGACGTGTTCGAGCGAGTGCGTCGCGCGGCGGAAGAGCTCGGCTACCGCCCCAACCAGACGGCGAAGACCCTGCGTACCGGCCGGTCGGGGACCATCGCGCTCGTGTCGGACTTCGTCAGCAGCACGTCGTACGCCAACGCGATGGTGCGCGGTGCCATGCGGGCTCTGCGCGAGCGCGACATCCTGCTCTTCACCGTCGACACCGAGGGCGACCCCCAGGTCGAGGAGCGCCTGCTTCACAGCCTCTTCGGGCGGGACATCGACGGCGTCATCTACACCTCGATGTTCACGCGAATCGTCGACCCGCCGCCGCTCCTCGCATCGACCCGCACCGTGCTGCTCAACTGCCGCGTGCGCGGCGGAGACGACGTGGCCGTCGTGCCCGACGAAGTCGAGGCCGGCCGCGAGGCGGCGCGCCTGCTCATCGCGGCCGGGCACACCGACGGCATCTGGTTCGTGGGCGACCTGCCACCCGGACGGCGGGGAGGCCTGCTCTGGAACGAGTGGGGCCCACTGGCCCTTCCGGAGCGCCTCGAGGGGATCGAACGCGAACTCGCGTCGTCGGGCCTCTCGCTCGCGGGGCACGCGGCCGTCGACGACGACTGGGATGCCCCGAACGGGCAGCGCGCCGTGGAACGACTGCTGGAGGACGGAGCGCGGCCCTCCGCCCTCATCTGCGTGAACGACGCGGTCGCCGCGGGCGCCTATCGGGCCCTGCACGCGGCCGAATGGCGGATTCCCGACGACGTCTCGGTCATCGGATTCGACGGCAGCCCCCTCGCCGGAATGCTGGAACCCTCGCTCACCTCGATCTCACTCCCCCACGAGGATCTCGGCCGCCGAGCCGCGACCCTCCTCCTGTCGGACGACGCGACGCCGCGCGTCGAGCGCGTCCGCATGCCCGTGCACCTCGGTGCGTCGGTCGGCTCCCCCACGCGCTGAACCCTCGACGATCTTATGCTTTACTCCCTTCGCTATATCGGTATAGCATCCCTCTGTCGGCCACGAAGGGTCGGCCGCTGGCGTCATCGACAAAGGAGTGCGACATGACCCACACCCCTCCCGTCTCTCGCGGGCTCCCCACGCCTGGTGGGTCGGCTTCGTCTGCGGAATGGCGACCTTCGTCGACACCGCGGCGACCACCGGCATCGCCGTCGCGCTCGTCCTGTTCCAATCCATGGCGCCCGGGGCACCCGGACTCACGCCCGATCAGATCGGGCTGCTCACCGGCGTGCTGACCGCGGGCGTCGCGGTGGGTTCGCTCGTCGGCGGCCGACTGGGCGACCGCCTCGGCCGACGCCGCGTATTCCTCGTGACCATGGCGCTCATCGTCGTCGGCTCGCTCACCCCGTTCTTCGGGGTCTCGTTCGAGATCCTCCTCCCCGGCATCGCGCTCATCGGCCTCGGAGTCGGCGCCGATCTGCCGGTCGCCCTCGCGACGATCTCCGAAGCGGCAACCGATCGAAACCGCGGGAAGATCCTGGTCTTCTCGAACCTCCTCGGGGGTTTCGGCATCCTGATGGCCGTTCTGATCGGCATCTTCTACGGCTCGCTGGGCCCCGTCGGCGGACAGATCATGTTCGGCGCCTTCGGCGGGATCGGACTCGTCGTGCTGGCACTTCGTCTGACCATCCCGGAGTCGGCGATCTGGCTCGCCGCCCGCGACGAGCGTCGCGCGGGAGTGCAGACCGTCCGGGCCGAGCGCACGCGCCTGCGGGACTTCGGTCGCACGCCCTACCGCCGCCCCTTCGTGACGCTGCTCGTCTACTACACGCTCGCCTCGCTCGCGATCAGCGTCGCGGGAAGCTTCGGCACCTTCGTCGCGGTCAACGTGGCCGGCATCCCGGTCAACGAGTACCAGGGCTGGACCCTGCTGGCGATGCCCGCCGCGATCGTCGGCGCCGTCTGGTTCATGAGCGTGGCCGACACCCGGTTCCGCATGAACTGGTTCGTGATCGGCGCCGTGGGCGTCGTCGTGGCCAACCTCGTTCCGGTCGTGTTCGGGTTCACTCTGCCCGCGTTGATCGTCTCGGTCGTCGGGTCGACGTTCGCCGGCGCGTTCTGCTTCGAGACGATCATGAAGGTGTGGACGCAGGAATCGTTCCCCACGATGATGCGCTCCACCGCCCAGGGCACGATCTACGCGGTCGCACGCTTCGCGACCGCCGGGCTCAACGTCGTGACCCCCGCCCTGCTCGCCCTGAACCCGTCGGGCGTGTACGTCGGCGTCTCGATCGTCGCGGCGCTCGGCTTCCTGATCGGTTGGATCGGATTCCGGCGCGCCACGCGATCGTCCTTCGACGTCGAGAGTGAACTCGTCGCCGACGCGTCCGCGACAGACCGCCCCGCGCCCGCCACGCCGGCGACCGCCTGAACCCGGAAGTCCTCGATGATCCTGCAGCCCTTCGACGTCTCCGCCCGTGGTCTCGCTCTGCGCGGCGTGCACTACCGACCCGATCGCGACGGCGACGCGCCCACCGTCGTGCTGTTCCACGGCTTCGGAGGCTCGCGGGTCGAGACGACCGGGGTGTTCGTCACCCTGGCCCGTGCCCTCACTGCGCGCGGGCTCGGGGTGGTCGCTTACGACCGCGCCGGGCACGGCGAGAGCGACGGCGACTTCTTCGACACGACCGTCTCGGGCGACATCGCCGACGCCCACCTCGTGCTCGAGGCCGTGCGTCGGAGGGAAGGAGTGGATGCCGAGAACCTCCACCTCGTCGGGATGAGCCTCGGCTCGGTCGTGGCATCCGTCGCCGCCGCCTCGAACGAGCACGCCTTCCGCTCTCTCACGATGTGGTCCACCGCGGCGCTGTTCGTCGACGAGATCAGCGGCGGCACCCTGCAGGGACGCTCGCTCGAGGGCCTCGACCGCGACGGCTTCTTCGACTTCCTGGGGATGCGGCTGGGGCCGGCGCTGCGCGACGACGCCGTGACCTTCGACGTCTACGGTCGGGCGGCCGGCTACGACGGTCCGGTCCTGCTGCTGCACGGGACGGACGACTTCATCCCCGTCTCGTACGCCGAGCGCTACCTCGCGGCCGACGTCTTCGGCGACCGCGGCGAACTCGTCGTCGTCGACGGTGCCGATCACGGGTGGGCGCAGCTTCCGCAGCGCGACGACCTGATCGCGCGCACCGTCGCCTTCATCACGGCGAACGTCCGATGACCGCCCGGGGCGAGGTCGTCGCTCTCGACGGCGGCCGCGTGCGGATCGTCGGGCACCTCGACACGCTGCGCGACCGCGGCATCCGTCCGGTGCGCATCCCCGTCGCGGCCTGGCCGCAGTTCCCGCCCGCCGGCGAGAACCTGCGCGCAGTGTCGATGCAGGCGAGCGGCGTCCGCATCGCCCTCGTCACCGCGGCGACCCGCATCGAGCTGCACGTGGTGTGCACGCGCTTTCAGGTGCAGGACTTCCTCGGTGCGCGCAACGCGTTCGTCGCCGAGATCGACGAGAAGCGGCACGCTCATGTCGAGTCGCCGGTGAACGGCATCCTCCACGTGCCGCTCAGCGCCGACGCGCAGCGCACCGAGGAGTTCTCGCCGTCGTCGGTCGTCGTGTTCGACGACCTCCCCGAGGGCGAGAAGACCGTGACGGTGTGGCTTCCCCAGGGCATGATCGTCGATCTCCTCGACGTGCGGGCGAATCGGCCGATCGAGGCTCCGGGGCCCTCGACGCGTCCGGTGTGGGTGCACCACGGCAGCTCGATCAGCCACGGAGTCGAGACGCCGCTGCCCACCGGCACCTGGCCCGTCGTCGCCGCCCGCACAGCCGACCTCGACGTGATCAACCTCGGCTTCGGGGGCCAATGCATGCTCGACCCCTTCGTCGCCGACGCCATCGCCGCGACCCCCGCGGACGTCATCTCCCTCAAGGTCGGCGTGAACATCGTGGGCGCCCGGTCCATGGATCAGCGCACCTTCGCGCCGGCGCTGCACGGCTTCCTCGACCGGGTGCGGCGGGGGCATCCCGAGACGCCGATCGTCGTGGCATCCTCGATCCTCTGGCCCGAGAGCGACGAACGTCCCGGCCCCTCCGACGTGGAGTTCCTCGACGACGGCATCCGATGCTTCACCGCGGGAGACCCGGCCGACATCGCGAAGGGCGCGCTCACGCTCGCGGAATCGCGGCGTCACATCGCGGGAGTCGTCCGCACCCGCGCGACCGCGGACGAGGCGATCCATTACCTCGACGGGCTGGCGCTCTACGGCCCGGAAGACGTCGCCCGCTTCCCGCTCCCCGACGGGCTGCACCCCGACGAGGCGCTGTACCGCGAGATGGGCGCGCGCTTCGCGGCCCTGGCGTTCGGCCCCGACGGGCTCGTCCCGCGCGAGAGCCTCGGCGACTGAGCCGTTACTGCGGCTGGAGGCCCAGGTCGTCGAGATCGATGGATGCCAGCCACTGCAGGCCCTCCGCCTCGATCGCGGCCTGAGCACCGGTCTTGCGATCGACGATCACGGCGACGGCGACGACCTCGGCGCCCTCGCGGCGCAGGGCTTCGACCGCCTTGAGCGCCGACTGGCCCGTCGTGGAGGTGTCTTCGACCACGACGACGCGCTTGCCCTTCACGTCGGCGCCCTCGATCTGGCGGCCGCGGCCGTGGTCTTTCGGCTCCTTGCGCACGACGAACGCGTCGAGCGGGTGGCCGGCGTGCACCGACTCGTGCATGACGGCGTTCGCGATGGGGTCGGCGCCGAGGGTGAGGCCGCCCACGGCGACGACACCGTCGAGATCCTTAACGAGGTCGAGCACGAGACGGCCGATCGCGGGAGCCGCCCGGTGGTCGAGGGTGAGCTTGCGCATGTCGACGTAGTACGTCGCCTTCTTGCCGCTCGAGAGGGTGAAGTCGCCGTGGAACACCGCCTCGTCCTTGATGAGGCCGATGAGGGCCTGGCGGTCGGCTTCGAGCTCGGGCGTTGAGGCGGCGGTCACGGCGTCGATTCTATTGCCCCGTGCCGGCGCGGCCGAGGGATGTCGCGGCGCGGGGGTTCGGCATCCGTCCGGCCGGGAATGTCGCGGCGCCGTGCTTCGGCATCCGTCCGGCGGAGTTCGTCGGCGAAACGCCGCAGCCGCGCCGCCTCGAGCGGCGTCTCGGGCACGAACTCCGCGCGACGGCACGGGCCCGACGCGACGGCACGACAGCCCAGCCCACCCACCCCGCACGAGACCGACGATGTCCCCGCCCGAAAGTAGGCTGGATGCCATGCGCCTGGCCACCTGGAACGTCAACTCCATCCGCGCCCGCGTCACCCGCACCGTCGAGTTCTGCGTGCGCGAGCACATCGACGTGCTGGCGATGCAGGAGATCAAGTGCAAGACCGAGCAGTTCCCCTACGCCGCGTTCGAAGAAGCCGGGTATCACGTCGCCGCGCACGGGCTGAACCAGTGGAACGGCGTCGCGATCGCCAGCCGCGAGCCTCTCGAAGACGTCGAGATCGGCTTCCCGGGCATGCCCGGCTTCGAGAAGGGCAAAGAAGGGCCCGACCTCCCGCAGGAGGCGCGCGCGATCGGCGCGACCGTCGACGGCGTGCGGGTGTGGAGCCTGTACGTGCCCAACGGTCGCGGGCTCGACGACCCGCACTACACCTACAAGCTCGACTGGCTCGAGAAGCTCCGTCAGTACACGGCCGAGACGCTCGCGGAGAACCCCGACCTGCCGCTCGCGCTGACCGGCGACTTCAACATCGCCCCGACGGATGCCGACAACGGCGACCCCACGGTCGTCGAGGGTGCGACCACCCACGTCTCTCCGCCCGAGCGTGCTGCCTTCGCGGCCTTCGAGTCCGCGGGACTCACCGACGTCGTCCGTCCGCTCGTCCCCACCGGCTACACGTACTGGGATTACAAGCAGCTGCGCTTCCCCCGCAACGAGGGGCTGCGCATCGACTTCATCCTCGGGTCGCGCGCGTTCGCCGACGCGGTGCAGGGCGCCGAGATCCACCGCAACGAGCGGAAGGGTGAGGTCCCGAGCGATCACGTCCCCGTCGTCGCCGACCTCGACCTGACGGATGCCGGAGACGACGACGATCTGCCGATGATCTTCGGCTGACACGGGTACCGGCTCGCGCGCAACCGACGCGTTCGACGATTACCGGTGGCATCCGGCGCACAGAACCGGAAACGCGTCGTAGATCCGGACGCATCGCGTGGATTCATCCGAATCTGACGCCGGTCTCCGGATCCACGACACCGGTGCGCCACCCGGCCGTGCGTTCCGACGCGAGTGCCAAGGCGGGGCCGAGGCGA
This sequence comes from Microbacterium sp. Kw_RZR3, assembly GCF_029222405.1. Lineage (NCBI taxonomy): Bacteria > Bacillati > Actinomycetota > Actinomycetes > Micrococcales > Microbacteriaceae > Microbacterium > Microbacterium sp. Kw_RZR3. Next base: position 34,136 of record NZ_JARHXC010000044.1, read on the forward strand.
ACCCCGACCCCGCCGTCGCGCGGGCGTCAGACCGAGGGCACCTCAGCGGGAGCCGTGCGCTGGATGAGCGTCACCAGCGCCTCGATGATCGAGCGGAGGAACGCGGCGGTGCCCTCGTCGGTCACGGTACCGTCCTCTTCGAAGAGGCCGGGGGTCGACTGGATGTAGCCCTCGGGCTGGCCCAGGACCAGGGCGTTGTAGTGCAGGAGCACGGAGCGCAGGTGCTGCTGGCCCGCGGCGGTGGCGATGCCGCCCTGCGAGGTGCCGATCACCGCGGTCGGCTTGTCGTTGAACGACGCCTCGCCGTAGGGACGCGCCGACCAGTCGAGCGCGTTCTTGAGCACGCCGGGGATCGAACGGCTGTACTCGGGGGTCACGACGAAGACGCCGTCGGCATCCTCGATCGCCTTCTTGAAGTCCTTCGCGACCTCGGGGAAGTTCCCGTCGTAGTCGGGCGAGTAGAAGGGGAGGTCCTTGATCGGGATCTCCTTGAGCGTGACGCCCTCGGGGGCGACCTTCTCGAGGGCCTTCGCCAGGCGGCGGTTGATCGAGGTGCTGGAGATGCTTCCGACGATGTAGCCGATCGTGTAGTCGGTCACGGTGATCCTCTCTGGGGACGAAGGGCGGCGAGCGCCCGGTACATTCACGTGCAAGCATCGAGGGTGAACCTGTATTCCCCCTCCTCTTGACTCCGTCCCGCGGGGGATGCAGGCGTCGGCGGCTCCCCGTAGCGTGGAGGAATGCCACCGCTCACCCGCACGTTCACCCGCGCGCAGCAGCGAAACGACATCGTGCTCGCGGTGGTGCTGCTGCTGGGCGGGCTGCTCAGTGCGGTGCTCTCCGCGGTCTCGGGGCTGTACGGCGACAAGCAGGCGCCGCTCGCCCTCGCCGTGGGGTACGTCTTCGTGCTCGCGGTGCCGATCGCGTTCCGGCGGCGATGGCCTTCGATCACGGCCGTCATCGTCTCGTTTGCGTACTTCCTGGCGGTGACCCTGCGGATCCCCGAGATCTACGCCGGGAACATCGCGATGTTCATCGCGCTGTACACCGTGGGCGCGTGGGAGCAGAACCGGCGGCGCGCGACGATCGTCCGCATCGCGATCATCGTGGGCATGTTCACGTGGCTGTTCGTCGTGATGTTCCAAGACGCGACCCAGCCCATCGACCCGTCCGCCGAGGGCGCGTTCTCGCGCGCGGGGGCCTTCTCTCCGTTCGTCGCGTACCAGTTGCTCATGATCGGCGTGAACGCGCTGTTCTTCGGCGGCGCCTATTACTTCGGGAACCGCTCGTATCAGCAGATGAGCGAGCGGGCCGCCCTCGAGGAGCGGACCGCCGAGCTCGAAGCCGAGCGCGAGGTGACGGCGGCGCAGGCCGTCGCGCTCGACCGCGTGCGCATCGCGCGCGAACTGCACGACGTGGTCGCGCACCACGTGTCGCTCATGGGCGTCCAAGCGGGCGTCGCGCGAACGCTGCTGTCAAAGGACCCCGACAGAGCGCGCGAGGTGCTCGCGGGTATCGAGGGCTCCGCCCGCACGTCGCTGCACGAGTTGCGGCAACTGCTCGAGACGCTCCGCGCCCCCGGTAGCGAGTCCGACCCCGACACCGCGCCGACCACGCACGGGCTGACCTCGATCGCCGCGCTCGTCGACGAGGCGACCGCCGCGGGTCTTCCCACCACCTTCACCGTGATCGGCGAACCCGCGCATGATCCGCCCCCTCTCGTGCAGGTGAACCTGTACCGCATCGCGCAGGAAGCGCTCACGAATGCGCGTCGGCACGCCGGTCCCGGCGCCACCGCCGACGTGCGTCTGCGGTTCGATCCGGATGCCATCGAGCTCGAGGTCTCGAACACGGGACGCGCAGGCTCGAAGACGCCTGGGCTCGGTCAACTGGGCATGCGCGAACGCGCGGGGGTCTCGGGCGGCACGATCGAGATCGGCCCGCGCTCGCGGGGCGGCTACCTCGTGCGCGTGCGCGTCCCGGCCGCGCAGAACGAGGTGGCCCATGTCTGAGCTCCGAGTCCTCCTGGTCGACGACCACGCGATGATGCGCGCGGGCTTCCGCACGATCCTCTCGCTCGAAGACGACATCACGGTCGTCGGCGAGGCCACGACCGGTCGCGAGGCGATCGCCGCGGCGGCGGAGCTGCACCCCGACGTGATCTGCATGGACGTGCAGATGCCCGACATGGACGGCCTCGAAGCCACCCGTGTTCTGGTGGCGGACCCCGCGGTGGATGCCGCCGTCCTCATCGTCACGACCTTCGACCGCGACGACTACCTCTTCGCCGCGCTGTCGGCCGGCGCGAGCGGGTTCCTGCTGAAGAACGCCGGCCCCGAAGAGCTGGTCTCGGCGGTCCGCATCGTCGGCGCCGGAGACGCCCTGCTCGCGCCCGAGGTCACCCGCCGCGTCATCGAGCGCTTCGCCTCGGGAGGGTCGCCCGAGCCCGCGGCATCCGTCCCTCCCCCGCTCACGCTCGCGGAACCTCTGACCGAGCGCGAGTCGGAGGTTCTGAGACTCGTCGCCGAGGCGCTCAGCAACGCCGAGATCGCGGCGCGACTGTTCATCGGCGAGGCGACGGTGAAGACGCACGTGTCGAACGTGCTGCAGAAGCTCGGAGCGCGCGACCGCGTGCAGGCCGTGGTGTTCGCGCACCGGCACGGCCTGGCCTGACGGCGCCCGGTCCCTTCGACAGGCTCAGGGACCTTCGACAGGCTCAGGACCCCCACGGGCCGAGAACCGGCGAACCGAGGTGGCTGAGCCCGTCGGCCTCTCCGGCACGCCCGAGGGTCCGCGCGGGAGGTGGCTGAGCCCGTCGAAGCCACGGCGAGCCGGGACGCCGGTCCCTTCGACAGGCTCAGGGACCTTCGACAGGCTCAGGGACCTCCACGGCCGAGAACCGGCGAACCGAGGTGGCTGAGCCCGTCGAAGCCACCGGGGGATGCGCAGGTCGACGCCCTCCCCCGCGCGGCGGAGGCGACGACCCCACCCGCGGCGGAGGTGCCGTGGCATCCGGATCCCTAGCGTGGGAAGCATCGAGAAGAAGGGATGCACCGTGCTCCAGTTGGACGGCATCACCAAGAGCTACGGCGGTCGCCGCGTGCTCGACGACGTGAGCTTCACCGTCGCCCCCGGGCGGCTGACGGGGTTCGTCGGCGGCAACGGCGCCGGCAAGACCACGACCATGCGCATCGCCCTCGGCGTGCTCGGAAAGGACGCCGGTTCGGTCGTGCTGAACGGCTCGCCCGTCACCACGTCCGACCGCCGCCGCTTCGGCTACATGCCCGAGGAGCGCGGGCTGTACCCGAAGATGAAGGTCGCTGAGCACATCGCCTACCTCGCGCGGCTGCACGGCTTCGGCAAGGCCGAGGCGACCGCCAAGGCGACGGCCCTTCTCGAGCGCCTCGGACTCGGCGAGCGCCTCGGCGACCTCGTCGAGACGCTCTCGCTGGGCAACCAGCAGCGCGCGCAGATCGCGGCATCCCTCGTCCACGAGCCCGACGTGCTCATCCTCGACGAGCCGTTCTCGGGCCTCGACCCGCTCGCCGTCGACGTCGTCGCCGGGGTGCTGCAGGAAAAGGCGGCCGCGGGCGCCGCGGTGCTGTTCTCGTCGCACCAGCTCGACGTCGTCGAGCGGCTGTGCGACGACCTCGTCATCATCGCCGGCGGCACCATCCGCGCGGCCGGGACCCGCGAGGGTCTCCGGGCCGAGCACGCCACGCACCGCTACGAACTGGTGTCGCGCGGCGACGCCGGGTGGCTGCGCGACGAGTCCGGCGTAACGGTCCTCGATTTTGACGGCGGCTACGCCCTGTTCGACGCCGCCGACGACGCCTCGGCCCAGCGCGTTCTGCAGGGTGCCGTCTTGCGCGGCGACGTCGTGAGCTTCGCTCCGCAGAGACCTACCCTCGCCGAGATCTTCAAGGAGGTCATCCAGTGAGCACCACGACCCCGACCACGCACCGCGCCCCCAGCGACCTGCAGAGCATCTGGCTCGTCGCCGAGCGCGAGATCGGCTCGAAGCTGCGCAGCAAAGCGTTCGTCATCTCGACGGTGATCCTCGTGCTCGCGGCCCTCGCCTCGGTCGTCTGGGGCGGTTTCGCCGCGAACAACCTCTCGGGAAGCGGCATCCCGGTCGCCGTCACGGCGCAGACGCAGGCGGCGGTCGAGGGACTCGACGGACTCGAGGTCACCGTCGCCGACAGCGACGACGCGGCCACGGCCCTCGTCGAGGACGGGACGGTGGATGCCGCCCTGGTGTCGGGCTCGACGGATGCCTCGTTCGACTACACCGTGGTCGTGAAGGACTCGGTGCCCTCGACCCTTCTGCAGATGCTCAGCGAGACGCCCCCCGTTCAGGAGCTCGAGCCGGGAGCCGGCGCGGCGAGCGCGCTGCGCTACTTCATCGCCCTCGCGTTCGGGCTCGTGTTCCTCATCGCGGCGTCGACCTTCGGCGGCACGATCGCGCAAAGCGTCGTCGAAGAGAAGCAGACGCGGGTGGTCGAGATCCTCATCTCGGCGATCCCCGTGCGGGCGCTGCTCGCGGGAAAGGTGCTCGGCAACACGGTGCTCGCGATGGCGCAGATCGTGCTGCTCGCCGCGGTGGCCGTGATCGGGCTTGCCGTGACCGATCAGGCCGGAGTGCTCAGCGCTCTCGGCGCGCCGATCGCCTGGTTCGCGATCTTCTTCCTCTTCGGGTTCGTGCTGCTGGCGTCGCTGTTCGCCGCCGCGGCCGCGATGGTCTCGCGTCAGGAGGACATCGGGGCCACCACGACCCCGATCACGATGCTGATCATGGCGCCGTACTTCCTCGTGATCTTCTTCAACGACAACCCCGTCGTGCTGACGATCATGTCGTACGTGCCGTTCTCGGCACCGGTCGGGATGCCGCTGCGCATGTACCTCGGTGACGCGCAGTGGTGGGAGCCGGTGCTGTCTCTGCTGGTGCTCATCGCGTCGTGCGTCGCGGCGATCGCCATCGGCGCGCGGATCTACCAGAACTCCCTCTTGCGGATGGGAGCGCGCGTGAAGCTCGCGGAGGCGCTGAAAGGCTGAGGGCAGCGCGGGGGCTTTGGGCGGAGGGGGCTGAGGCCCGGCGGGCGGAGGGGGCTGAGGCCGTCAA
>NZ_JARHXC010000045.1:0-3165 GCF_029222405.1 Microbacterium sp. Kw_RZR3
ATGCTCCGTTCGCCTCTCGCCGGCCACCTCGAGACCGCGGCCGACGTGCTCGTGCTCGACCTCGAAGACGGCCTCCCCGCCGGCCGCAAGGGCGAGGGACGCGACCGTGCACGTCGAGCGGCGGCTCACGCTCCGGTCTGGCTGCGCATCAGCGCCGCCGGTACCCACGACGGAGAAGACGACCTCGCCCTCGGCCGCGAGCTCGACGACAGCCTCGCCGGTGTCGTGCTCGCGATGTGCGCGGGTCCGGCCGATGTCGCCCACGTCGCGGCATCCCTCCCCTCCGGCGTCTCGATCGTCGCGATGGTCGAGTCGGCCGCGGCCCTGCTCGCCGCCCCCGCGATCGCCGCGCACCCCGCCACGCGCCGCCTCGCCTTCGGCACGGGAGACTTCCGCCGCGACACCGGCATGTCGGCCGACCGACTCGCCCTTTCGTGGCCGCGCGCGCAGCTCGTCGTCGCTTCGGCAGCGGCGGGGATCGCCGGTCCCATCGACGGACCGTGCGGTCCCGTCGACCACGCTCGGGATGCCGCGCTCCACGCCGTCGCGATGGGCTTCACCGGCACTCTCGCGCTGCAGGATGCCGCCGTCCCCGGCGCTCACGCCGGCTTCACGCCCGCAGCCGACGAGGTCGACCGCGCGAGGGCGCTGCTGTCGGCGTCGCCCGACGGTCCGGTCGACGGCTCGTACGCCCCGACACTCGCTCGCGCTCGCGCGCTGGTGGAGCGGGCGGAGGCGCTCGCCGCGCTGTAGCCCGCCCCCAGGTCCCTGAGCTTGTCGAAGGACCCGCGGGTTCCGGTGGCTTCGACGGGCTCAGCCACCTTGGTTCCGAGGTCCCTGAGCTTGTTGAAGGGCCGGTCTCATCGCACGGGTTCCGGTGGCTTCGACAGGCTCAGCCACCGTGGTTCCGAGGTCCCTGAGCTTGTCGAAGGGCCCGGTACCCTTGCGGTTTCCGGTGGCTTCGACGGGCTCAGCCACCTGGCGTGAGGTCCTGAGCGCGCCCGGAGGCTGCAACAGGCTCAGCCACCTGCGCCGGAGCGCCGGAACCACCGCCGCCGCGCCACCGGCGCGACCGCCGCCGCTTCCTCCCGCGCACGCCGCCGCTCCGCCCAGGCCGCCACCTCGGCTTCGACGTCGACGGTCGGCGTCACCACGGGCGGCCCGCCCTGCAGCTGACGACGCGCCTCGATGACGCGCCGGTTGAAGTCGTGCAGCGCCTCACGGACGTCGGGCTCTCGGGCGATGGCATCCATTCGCTCGGCGCGCTCGGCGTACTCGACGCGCAGCGTCAGGGCGGGCGGACCGAGACCGGTGAGCTGCTCCGCCTCGATCTTGCGCCGGATCCACCAGTCGGGGTCGTGCGTCCCGCCCAGGTCGGGGAGGGGTTTGCCGGCTCCGGGCAGGTTGTCGAACTCTCCGCGGCGGATCGCCTGCTGGATCGAGGTTTCGACGTACGCGGCCCGCTCCGCCGCGGTCGACCCGCGCTGCGGCCCATTCGCCGCGGGTTCGGGCTCGAGTCCGCTCGCACGCAGCTCGCGGTCGAGTCGGTAGCGCTCGGCCGACTGGCGTGGGTCGTCGCTCATGGGCACCTCCGGTCCTTCCAGGCTACGACGGCGCGGTGGGCCCGGGGCCGGCGCGCGGCAGTGTGAGCTCGGGCCGGTGCGGCGTGCCGAACTCCGGAGAAATGGATGCCACAGCCCCCAAACCGCAGCCCACACCGGGCCCAACCGACGAAAACTCCGGAGTGCGGCACGCCTCGGGCCGGACACGAAACCGGGCCCCGCCTCACATTCCCAGACGCCGCAACCTCTGCCGCGCCATATCTTGCGCGCGCGGACCCGACCCGAGAGCCCGCTCGGTCACCCGCAGAATGACGCGCGTCACGCTCAGCACGGGCAGCGGCCACCGCCGCACGCCGAGCATCGCGCGGTACCGGTGGGGGATCGTCGCCACCGCCGCCGCGAACAGCACGCGGTAGGCGAGTCCCATCGCGCCGGGGAACGGGGGCTTACGGAGAAACCGCACCACATCGTCGACCCGCTCGCCGCCCCGCAGCTCACCGCGTTCGTAGAAGCCGTCGATCTCGGCCCGCAGCGCCGCGCGTGTGAGCGGCGGATCGACGACCCGCATGAGTCGACCCGCGGTCGCCCAGTCGGCGACGTACGCGTCCGCTCCGCCGGGGATCGCCTTCCGAGACACCTCGTGTCCCGACAGGAACGCGTCGGTGAAGGCGAGATGCACCCAGCGCACGAGGTCGGGCGCCTCGGCGGAGTACGCGCGCTCGCTTCCATCCCCGGCGCGGTACTCGCCCTTCACGCGCTGGTGGAACCGGCCGACGCGTGCGGTCTCGGCATCCGCCTGTGTCCGTGAACCGTAGGTGAGCGTGATGACCCAGCGGACGGTGCCGGTGAGACGCCCGATCGGATCCTCGCGGTACCGCGACCAGTCGTGCACCCCGGCGAGAGCACCCGGGTGCAGGGCCTGGAGCAGAAGGGCACGGATGCCGGCGACCAGGGTCCCCATTCCGGCATGGACCGTCCACGCGGGACCGTTCTCGACGAAGTACCCGGCGTCATCGCCCTCGGCGATCGCCCGCACGTAGGGGGCCATGCCGGTCGGGTGTCCGGCGAGGGCGACGAGCAGCTTTCCCCGCAGCGACGCGATCCAGTCGGGAACGGGGGAGGGGGAGTCGCTCACCTCTCCAGCGTGCCACCGCCGCGCACGACGGGCGCCGAGGTGTCGCGGCATCGAGAGAGTCAGTGTCCCTCGTGCGAGATGACCGGCACCGTGCCGTCGTCGCGCAGCAGGACGGCGTTCTGCGTCGCACCGAGCGCGGGAGTCACGACGACCGCGATCACCGCGGCGGCGACCAGCAGGCCCACGACGCTCATGGGCTGCGCGGTCCGCTCGGGATGAGCGACGCGGCGCCGACGGCGCAGGTGCACCGCGGCGCTCGCGCCGACGATGACGAAAAGAAGGGATGCCGCGGCCACCGCGAGAACACTGGTGTGCGCCGGAACCACGAACAGCAGGGCTGTCGCGCCGACGATCGCGGCGAGGCTGCCGCCGAGTACGAGGGCGGGGACGACGAGACGTCCCGCCCAGAGGACGACGCCACCCCACCCCAGGGCGGCGAGCCCGAGGGCAACCAGGCCGGTTCCGAGG
>NZ_JARHXC010000046.1:0-6566 GCF_029222405.1 Microbacterium sp. Kw_RZR3
ATGGTGGTCCCTCCGTTCCTTGTCCGAACGGCAACCATGCAGGCGGCATGTCTCGGCATCCACGTTACGGACGGCCTCACGCCAACGCGCGGGTCGAGCTCCTATCAGCGATCACACACCGCCAACCAGGCCCGGTGACAACACCCCCCAGATCATGAGCGACAGGGGGCAGAAAACCATGCCAGGCCCGGCAGGCTGCCACCGCTCAGCATGCCGCCGAACGGATCACGAAGAAAGTAACGGGGGCATGTCGCCCCGACGCTCACGACACGCGCGCTCGGACGACCACCGCACCCACGCACACGAGCGCGACCGGCACGAAGGCCCACAGGGCGAGACCCCCGTATCCGACGAGCCCGAGGATCACGCCTGCGAGGACCGATCCGACTGCGGCGCAGGCGGTCATGAGGGTGTCGCTGCGTCCCTGTCGTCGCGGGCGCAGGGAGAGCGGGGTCGCCTCGGTCAGCAAGGCGGAGCCCGCCACCGTCGCCGCACTCCAGCCGAGGCCGAGCAGAACGAGAGCAACCAGCACTCCGGCCTGAGAGTCCGCGAAGAGCGATGCGATGACCAGCGACGCCGCGAGCAGCGCCTGACCGAGCAGAATCACAGCAAGCCGGCCGACGCGGTCGGCGAGGACGCCGAACACCGGGGACAGGCCGTACATGCCGAACACATGCAGCGCGATCGTGACACCGACGGCGAGCGTGACGGCATCCGGAGCGACGATGTGCGACAGGTGCACAGGAGTCATCGCCATCACCGACGCCATGGTGACGTGCGAGACGGCAACCGCAAGCATCGCGAAGCGAGCGAGACCGGGGCGATCGACCTCGGGGGCCGCGACCACGGAAGCCGCCTTCTCCCGGTCGAGGCGCTGCGCGAGCAAGAGGGGGTCGGGCCGCAGAACGAGCACGTACAGAGCGAACGCGCACACCTGCGCGGCGATCGAGAAAAGGTAGGCGCCCGTCAGCCGCGGCATCCCGATGCTCGCCCCGATGAGCTCACCGGGTGCGAGGAGCAGAGGACCGACCACCCCACCGACGGTGGTCGCCCAGACCACCGTCGCGAGGTCGCGACCGCGACGTGCGGTTGTCGCGAGGTCGGTGGCGGCGAAGCGCGATTGGAGGGTGCCGGCGTTCCCGGCCCCGATAAGCGCGATGCCCACCAGCAGCAGGGGGAAGGTGCGGGTGGCGGCCGCCGCGATGACGACGATGATCCCGATGAGTGCCGCGAGGTTTCCCGTCGTCAGCGCGAATCGCCGGCCGCGACGGGCAGCCAGTCGGGCCAGCGGAATGGCGGTCAGGGCGGCGCCCAGGGTGACGGCGGCTGTCGCAAAGCCCGACAGCGCCTCCTGGCCCGACAGATCGGCCGCAAGGAGAGCCCCGAGCGAGAGGGTGGCCCCGAAAGCCACACCGGTGAGCACCTGCCCCGCCGCCAGGACCCGCACCGTCCGGCGCTGGGTGGCGGCGAGGTCGATGCCCACCGGCGCGGTCGAGTCAGGCATCGCGCGCGGTGTTGCGCAGAACCCCGATACCGCTGACCTCGACCTCGACGGCATCACCGGCGACGAAGGGACCGACGCCGGCGGGCGTGCCGGTGAGGATCACGTCGCCGGGGAGGAGCGTGAAGACCGCGGACGCGTACGCGACCAGGGCGCCGACGCCGTGGATCATGTCGGACACCGGACCCTGTTGACGGACCTCGCCGTTGACGCGGGTGGTGATCGCGGCGGTCTCGAGGTCGAGCTCGGTCTCGATGACGGGCCCGACGGGGCAGAACGTGTCGAACCCCTTCGCGCGCGACCACTGCCCATCACTGCGCTGAAGGTCTCGAGCGGTGACGTCGTTGGCCACGGTGTAACCGAAGATGTAGTCGCTCGCCTTCTCGGCGGGGACGTTCTTGGCGATACGGCCGATGACGACGGCGAGCTCGCCCTCGTAGTCGGTGTGCGAGCTCAGACTCGTAGGCCGAACGATCACGTCCCCCGGGCCGATCACCGAGGTGTTGGGCTTGAGGAACATCAGGGGCTCGGCCGGCGCCTCGCCGCCCATCTCGGCGGCGTGGTCGTGATAGTTCTTGCCGATGCAGACCACCTTCGACCGCGGGATGACCGGCGCGAGGAGCGCGACATCGGACAGGGGCACGCGCTCCCCCGTCGTGTCGAAGCCCGCGAACATCGGGTCTCCGGCGAGGACCACGAGCTCGCCGTCGTCGACGATCCCGTAGCGAATGGCATCCTGGTGGCTGAATCGAGCGATCTTCACCGCTTCAGCCTATCCGCGGGGTCGGACATGGCATCCGTCTCCCGACCCGCGCGGAGCGCGCGAGACCGGGTCGAGCGAAACCGCATCAGCGCGCCCAGGATTCCGCACCCATAAACACGATCCGCGCGCAGAAACACGTGCACACCGCGTTTCCGTGAGCGGATCGCGTTTATGGACGGGGGCGGGCTGCGCCGCATCACCGATGCCGACACCGACGAACCCGCTTCCGACCCAACCGAAAGCCGCACCCATCGCACCCATAAACGCGATCCACGCGCAGAAACACGTGCACACCGCGTTTGCGTGAGCGGATCGCGTTTATGGCGGACGATGCCCGGCGGAGACGACGGAGGGGCCCCCGGCATCCGGGAACCCCTCCGATGGACTCAGCGATTACGCGTCGAGGCGGTACAGCCAGCCGTGCTTGTCTGCGGCGCGGCCGTACTGGATGTTCGTCAGCTCTTCGCGCAGTTCGAGAGCCAGGGTGCCCGTGGGCTGCTCGTCGATGAAGTCGCGGCCCTTGAGCATGCCGATCGGGGTGACGACCGCGGCCGTGCCGCACGCGAACACCTCGACGATGTCTCCGGATGCCACACCCTGGCGCCACTCGTCGAGCGAGACGTTGCGTCCCTCGACGTGGTGTCCACGGTCGCGAGCGAGCTGCAGCAGCGAGTCGCGCGTGATGCCCTCGAGGATCGAGTCGGACTGCGGGGTGACGATCGTGCCGTCCTTGTAGACGAACACGACGTTCATGCCGCCGAGCTCTTCGACGTTGCGGTCCTGGTCGAGGAAGACGACCTGGTCGCACTCGTTCTCGTACGCCTCGGACTGGGGCAGGAGGCTGGCGGCGTAGTTGCCACCGGTCTTCGCCGCACCGGTACCGCCCTTGCCGGCGCGCGAGTAGTCCTCGCTGAGCCAGATCGAGACCGGCTTCACGCCGCCCTTGAAGTACGCACCCGCGGGGCTGGCGATGAGGTAGTACGCGACCTTGTGCGCGGGGCGCACGCCGAGGAACGCCTCCTTCGCGAACATGAACGGCCGCAGGTAGAGGCTCTGATCCTCGCCCGACGGCACCCACGCGCCGTCGACGGCGATCAGCTCGCGCAGCGACTGCAGGAAGTACGGCACGGGCAGCTCGGGCAGCGCCAGGCGGCGGGCCGAGCGCTGCAGACGACGACCGTTCTGGTCGGGGCGGAAGGTGTGCACGGATCCGTCGGCGTGACGGTAGGCCTTGATGCCCTCGAAGATCTCCTGTCCGTAGTGCAGGACAGCTGCGGCCGGGTCGAGCGAGATCGGCCCGTAGGGCGAGACGCGCGGGCGGTGCCAGCCGCCGCGGACCGACCAGCAGATGTCGACCATGTGGTCGGTGAAGCTCTGCCCGAACCCGGGGTTGGCGAGGATCGCGTCGCGATCCGCCGCGCTCTTCGCCGCGAGGTTGCGGGTGACGGCGAACTCGAGCGGGTCGAGTCCGGTGTCGGGGTCAGTGTCGATGGTGGTCATTCGTGATCCAAAACTGTTCGATGCGCGGGGGCGATGCGGGCCGATCGGTCCAGGTTACGCCTGGACGCGTTCGACGATGGCGTCGCCGATCTGAGCGGTGCTGCGGGCGCCGTCGCGGCTCGCGATGTCGTCCTCGACCGCGCGGGTGACGCGGGCGGCTTCGTCGGTGAGCCCGAGGTGATCGAGCAGGAGGGCGACGGAGAGGATCGCGGCCGTGGGGTCGGCCTTCTGGGTGCCCGCGATGTCGGGCGCCGATCCGTGGACGGGCTCGAACATCGAGGGGAACGCGCCGTCGGGGTTGATGTTGCCCGAAGCGGCGAGGCCGATGCCTCCGGTGACGGCGCCGGCCAAATCGGTCAGGATGTCTCCGAAGAGGTTGTCGGTGACGATCACGTCGAAGCGGCCCGGGTTCGTGACCAGGAAGATCGTTGCCGCGTCGACGTGCAGGTAGTCTACGTCGACCCCGGGGTACTCGGATGCCACGGCATCCACGATCCGCTTCCACATGCCGCCGGCGTGCACGAGGACGTTCGTCTTGTGCACGAGCGTGAGCTTGTGGCGACGACGCTCCGCGAGGGCGAACGCGTATCGGACGACTCGCTCGACGCCGAAAGCGGTGTTGACCGACGTCTCGTTGGCGACCTCGTGCGCAGTGCCGCGACGGATGGCGCCGCCGTTGCCGACGTACGGTCCCTCGGTGCCCTCGCGCACGACCACGAAGTCAATATCTCCCGGGTCGGCGAGCGGACCGCTCGCACCGGGGTACAGCTTCGACGGACGCAGGTTCACATAGTGATCGAGTTCGAACCGAAGCTTCAGCAGCAGGCCCCGCTCGATGTTCGCGTCTTTCAAGCGCGGGTCGCCGGGGACTCCTCCGACGGCGCCGAGCAGGATCGCATCCTGCGCCGCGACGGCGGCGAGGTCGTCGTCGGTGAGCGTGTCGCCCGTCTCGAGGTAGCGACCCGCCCCAAGGGAGAAATGCGTCTTCGCGAAGACGACTTCCGATTCGGCGGTGACCGCGTCGAGGACCTTCACGGCCTCCGCAACGACCTCGGGACCGATGCCGTCACCCGGAATGACGGCCAGCTTCACGACACGCGACATCGCTCTCCTCAGAGCTCGGGGCACGTCACTTCGTCGACGTGCCGCGGGATCCTCCCAGGGTAGTGGCAGCGATCACACCCGCGACGACGATGAGGCCCGCTCCGATCAGAGCCGTGACGACCACACCTGAGTCGAACGCGTGGGCCGCGGCGGCGCGCAGAGCCTCGGCCAGGCTCGCATCGTCGAGGGTGTGCGAGACGGCGACAGCCCCGGCGAGGGTTTCTCGCGCGGCTGAGGCCGCGGCATCCGGGAGCCCCGCCGGCAGGACCAGCTGAGCGCGGTAGAACGCCGCCAGGATGCCGCCGAGCACAGCCGTTCCGAGCACCGCGCCCACCTCGTACGCCGTCTCGGAGACGGCGCTCGCGGCACCCGCCTTCGCGGAGGGCGCGCTCGACAGGATCAGCTCGTTCGACACCGTTTCAGCCGCACCGATACCGACGCCCAGCAGACCGAATGCCACGACGAGCTGAACGAGGTCGGCGGTCGAGAGCGCGACCATCACGTAGGCGACCGCCGAGAAGCCGAGCGCGATCGGCACGACGACGCGCGGTGCGAAACGCGCCGCGATGGGCACGACCGCGAGGCCGGACACGATCATGAGGGCGAGCCCCGGGAGCAGGGCGAAGCCCGCGACCATCGGCGTCAGCCCGACGACGAGCTGCAGATGCTGGGCGACGAAGTACAGGAACCCGACGAGACCGACCACGCTCAGCAGGTTCACGAGGATCGCGCCCGAGAACGTGCCGCGCTGGAACAGCGTCATGTCGAGCATCGGCGCGGACAGGCGCCGCTGACGCCGCACGAACAACCAGCCGAAGACGACGCCGATGACGAAGAGCAGGGGCGCGAGTGACACCGGGCCGTCGACGGCGAGCTTCTTGATGCCATAGACGATCGGCACCATGGTCGCGAGCGACAGGAGGACGCTGATCGGGTCGAAGCGGCCAGGCGCGGGGTCGCGACTCTCGGGCACGAAGATCGGGGCGAGGATGAGCAGAGGCACGAGCACCGGTACCGCCATGAGGAATACCGAGCCCCACGAGAAGTGCTCGAGCAGGAAGCCGCCGACGATCGGACCGAGCGCAGCGCCGGCCGAGAAGCCCGAGGCCCAGATCGCGATCGCGAAGCGACGCTGATCACGGTCGCGGAAGATGCTCCGCAGCAGGGACAGCGTGGAGGGCATGAGTATCGCGCCGAACACGCCCATCAACGCGCGGCCCGCGATGAGAGCAGCCGCCGTCGGGGCGAAGGCGGACAGCGCCGACACGGCTGCGAAACCCGTCGCGCCGATCAGCAGCATGCGCTTGCGGCCGAAGCGGTCGCCGAGGGTGCCCATCGTGACGAGGAGACCAGCCAGAACCAACGGGTAGACGTCGATGATCCAGAGCTGCTCGATGCTCGACGGCTGCAGGTCGAGTGCGATCTCGGGGAGAGCGAAGCTCAACACCGTGTTGTCGACCGAGACCAGGAGCACGGGCAGCATGAGCACCGCCAGCGCGAACCAGCCACGCCACCCGGCGCGGGTCACGGCGATGTCTTGCGTGGGCAACGACGAGGTGAGCATTCTTCGAATCCGTTTCTAAACCGTCCAGCCGGTATAGTAACAGACGAGAAGCATCCGCCGCCAGTACGATCGAGGAGTCATGAGCCGCCCCCCACTCGCCCGCGAAGCCGTCCTCGACGCGTTCACGCGCATCC
>NZ_JARHXC010000047.1:0-7410 GCF_029222405.1 Microbacterium sp. Kw_RZR3
ATTCCGCATCGACCGTTCCGCTGAGCCGAACATCCTCAGAGAGAACCCGACCGAGGAGCACCCCTTGATCCGTGCCGAGCATGAGGTCCCCCGTGACTGACACCGTGAGTGACGCCGCGACCGACGCCGCGACACCGAGCACCCCGAAAGCCAGCATCGTCGGGAAGCGTCGCGTCGGCGACACCGTCTTCCTCGGCCTGTCGACCACGGCCGCCGTGTCGATCATGGTCATCCTCGCCGGTGTGGCCATCTTCCTGATCATCCGGGGCCTCCCGGCCATCACGGCGAACTGGAGCGAGGGCGACCTCGCCGGCTACCAGAACCGCAACTGGTCGAGCTTCTGGGAGTACGTCGGTCCGCTGCTCTTCGGCAGCATTTGGGCGGCGCTCATCGCGATGGTGATCGGAACCCCCGTCGCCATCGGCATCGCGCTGTTCATCTCGCACTACGCACCCCGCAAGATCGCCGGGGCGCTCGGCTACATCGTCGACCTGCTGGCCGCGGTGCCCTCGATCGTCTTCGGCCTCTGGGGCATCATCGTGATGCGCCCGCTCCTGCTGCCGGTGAGCCAGTTCCTCAACGAGTACCTCGGCTGGATCCCGCTCTTCCAGGGCCCCGTGTCGACCACCGGCTCCACGATGTTCACCGGTGGCGTCGTGCTCGCGGTCATGATCCTGCCGATCGTGACCTCGATCACCCGGGAGATCTTCCTGCAGACCCCGCGCCTGCACGAGGAAGCCGCTCTCGCCCTCGGTGCCACGCGCTGGGAGATGATCCGCCTGGCGGTCTTCCCCTACGCGCGCAGCGGCATGGTCTCGGCGACGCTGCTCGGTCTCGGCCGTGCCCTCGGCGAGACCATGGCCATCGCCCTGATCATCTCGCCGAGCCTCATCTACTCAGTGCTCCTGCTCACCGACGGCTACAACTCCCAGACCATCGCCGCCAACATCGCCCTGAACTTCCCGATCGCGACCGACCTGCAGCGCTCCGCGCTCATCGGCACGGGCCTCATGCTCTTCGTCGTGTCGCTCGCGGTCAACATGCTCGCGCGCTACATCATCTCGGCGACGGGACCAGGTGCGAAGGGCCGCAAGAGAGGAAAGCGCTCGTGACCGCCTCCGCCGTCCCGTCCTCGGCTCCCCTGGCCCTCACCAGCGGCCAGCTTCCGCGGTTCATCGAACCCGCGCTGCTCGTCGGCGTCGCCGTCGTCATCGCCGCGGTGCAGCTCCTCTTCGGGGGCTTCAACCTCGCGGTCTGGCTCATCCTGACCGCCGTGATCTACCTGATCGCGATCGGCGTCGGCTCCGCGATCGTCGAGAACCGTCGCAAGGCCGTGGACCGCATCGTCCGCGGGCTGGTCACCGCCGCGTTCCTTCTCGCCCTCGCACCGCTCGTGTCGACCCTGTGGACGGTGATCTCCAAGGGACTCGCCGTGGTGAACCTGCAGTTCATCACCCAGGTCGGCGGAAGCTCCTTCGATCCGAACACCCTCGAGGTCGTCGCGACCGCCGGTGCGTGGCAGGCCATCACCGGCACCCTGATCATCACGGGGATCGCCGCGCTCATCTCCGTCCCCGTCGGCGTCCTCGCGGCCGTCTACCTCGTCGAGTACGCGCTGCCGACCAACCCGCTGCGTCGCACGATCACCTTCCTCGTCGATGTGATGACCGGCATCCCCTCGATCGTCGCGGGTCTGTTCGCGTTCTCGCTGTTCAGCCTCATCGTGGGTCCGAAGGCGTTCAGCGGGTTCTCGGCATCCATCGCCCTGTGCGTGCTGATGATCCCCATCGTCATCCGCTCGACCGAAGAGATGCTGCGCCTGGTGCCGGCCGACCTGCGCGAAGCGTCGCTCGCCCTCGGCGTCCCCCGCTCGGCGACGATCGTCAAGGTCGTGCTGCGGACGGCGGCCTCGGGCATCATCACCGGTGTCGTGCTGGCCGTGGCGCGCGTCGTGGGTGAGACGGCACCGATCTTCATCGCCGCCAGCTTCACCGACAACTTCAACTCCAACCCCTTCGAGGGTCCGATGCAGACCCTGCCGGTCATGGCGTACACCGCGTACAGCTTCCCCGGGCAAGACATCGACGCCTCTCAGGCCAACGCCTGGGGCGCGGCTTTCCTCCTCGTCGTCCTCGTCGTCATCTTCAACCTGATCGCCCGGATCGTCGCGGCTCTGTTCGCACCGAAGTCCCGCTGAGCGCGGAAAGGCACACCCCCATGTCCAAGAGCATCGAGGTCCAGGACCTCAACGTCTACTACAGCGACTTCCTCGCGGTCGAGGGCGTCTCGATCGACATCGAGCCGCGTTCGGTCACCGCCTTCATCGGCCCCTCGGGCTGCGGAAAGTCCACGTTCCTGCGCACGCTGAACCGCATGCACGAGGTCATCCCCGGCGGACACGTCAAGGGCCGCGTGCTGATCGACGGCGACGACCTGTACGGCCCCGGGGTCGATCCGGTGCTCGTGCGCCGTCACGTCGGCATGGTCTTCCAGCGTCCGAACCCCTTCCCGACGATGTCGATCCGCGAGAACGTCCTGGCCGGCGCGAAGCTCAACGACAAGCGCATGTCCAAGAGCGACGCCGACGCCCTCGTCGAGAAGTCGCTGCAGGGCGCCAACCTCTGGAACGAGGTCAAGGACCGCCTCGACAAGCCGGGCGGCGGCCTTTCCGGTGGTCAGCAGCAGCGCCTGTGCATCGCCCGCGCGATCGCCGTTTCGCCCGACGTGCTGCTGATGGACGAGCCGTGCTCGGCCCTCGACCCCATCTCGACCTTCGCGATCGAGGAGCTGATCGGCGAGCTGAAGAGCGAGTACACGATCGTGATCGTGACGCACAACATGCAGCAGGCCTCGCGCGTGAGCGACAAGACGGCGTTCTTCAACATCGCCGGAACCGGCAAGCCCGGAAAGCTCATCGAGTACAACGACACCTCGGCGATCTTCACCGCCCCGACCGTCCAGGCGACCGAGGACTACGTCTCGGGACGCTTCGGATAAGCCCGCGTCGTGCGATGGCCCCGCTTCGGCGGGGCCATCGTCGTTTACGAGGCCGGACGTCCCAGGGCAAGCCGGTTCGGGGGCGATTCGGGCGTCAGTCGCGCGGCGAGAGCAGGTAAGCGTTCAACTCGTCGGTCAGATCGCGATCGACGGTCTTCTCGACGCCGTCGACCGCCGAGATCGGCGCGGCCAGGCGGACGCTCGACAGCAACCACGCGGCATCCGCGGCTCTGAGGTCGCTCAGGAGCACCGGCTCGTACACGGTCGAGAAGCCGCGCTGCGCGAGGTGGGTGAACAGGCTTCGCTGCGTGGTCCCGTGCAGGATTCCGGCGGCCGGCTCGGGCGTGACGAACCTGTTCCCGGAGCGGAGGATGACGGATGCCGTGGGCGCCTCGAGCACGTAACCGTCGGTCGTCACGAACACGGCGTCGTCGGCTCCCCGCCGCTTCGCCTCGCGGATCGCGGCCATGTTGACCGCGTAAGAGAGGGTCTTCGCCCCGAGCAGCAGCCACGGCGCGCGCCCGGGGACATCGAGCTGGTAACCGCGATCGAGGGTGACGACGCGCACCCCTTCGGTGCGCGCGCGCGTGTTCTCGGGCGCGGTGGCGAGGGTGACCCACGCGGTCGGCGACGCCCCCTCCTCGACGCCCCGGCTGAGAATGAGCTTGATCACGCTCTCCCCCGGCCCGGCTTCGGCGGCGACGCGCGCGATCGCCGCCCGCCACTGCGCCGCGTTCGGAGCCGGAAGGTCGAGCAGGTGCGCGGAATGCGCGAGCCGATCCAGGTGCGGACCGACCACTTGAGCGTGCCCGTCGACCACACCGAGTGACTCGAAGACGCCGTCGCCGCGCTGCGCGCTCAGCTCGCCGAGGGGCAGCGCAGGACCGAGCGGGTCGACCACGGTGAAGGCGTCGTCGAAGCTCTCGCGTCGATCATCGGATGCCACGGGGTCGATCATGAGGGCGAAACGTAAAGCCATGGAGCGAGCCTACGCTCGGGCTACGACACGCCCGGGTCGTGTCAACGGGGCCTTCGGAGGGAATGTCGGCGGCTGACGCTTGTTACACTTTTCATGCCGGGCCGCAGTAACCCCGGGCTCCATCTTCTGCCGCTTTGAGCGGCCATGCGCCGAGAGGCGTTCTGCGGTCCGGCACTTTTCTTTTCTGCGGTGTGTTCCTCCCGCGGGTGGCTTCGACAAGCTCAGCCACCGGCTCCACGCCAGGCACGGCTCCCGCGAGGCCGCCCGCTCACGCGAGGTCCCTGAGCTTGTCGAAGGGGCCGGGAGCACCCTCAGGTCAGCGCATCCCGCCGCCACAGCGCCGCGGCCGCTGACAGATCTTCGGCGTACGTCGACAGCCGAAGCGCCCGCGTGGTCAACGCCGAAGCCCGCTCCGACTCGGTGTTCTCGTAGTCGTCGGCGAGATGCGTCGACCCCGACGCCTGGACTCGGCAGAACGCGGCGGCGCGGTCCAGCGCCACGGCGAAATCGCCCTCGAACAGTCCCCTGAGGATCGTGTCGATCAACTGCACGAGTTCCTCGGGGCCGGCGGGTGCGGGTGCGCCGACCACGACGGGGTCGACCGTCGCCATCTCGACCCGTCCTCGCTCGTACAGCAGGGCCGCCGTCGCCGCATCGTCGTGGATCATGAGCTGCAGCAGGTAGAGACGCCACAGTGCCCCCGGGAGGGAGCGCGCGGGTGACCGCGACCACAGCTCGGCGATGTCGTCGATGCCGTGATCGTCGGTGAACGCGACGAGACGCTCGACGATGTCGACGCTCGGATCCGCGCGGACGCGCGCGAGGAGAGCGTGAGCGGTGCTGTGCGCGACGCGCGAGACCTCGGCGGGGTCGTCGGCGGCGAAGAGGCGGTCGAACAGTTCGGCGGGGCGTCGGATCGGCTTGTGGAACTCGCGCGGCGAATCGCTCATCGTTCCAGGCTAGGCGGTCAGCCGGGGACGGGGGTCCGGTCCCTTCGACAAGCTCAGGGACCTCCGTCGCGAGGCTCAGGGACCTCGCTCGAGCAGCCTCACGCGGTGGCGACCGCCACGACCGGCGCGGAGCTCGGCGTCCCGTCGGGCGATCCGCCCGCCGGTTCGACCGTCACCGCGATGACGTCGCCCGAGTGGAATTCTCCCTCGAGCATCGCCGTCGCCCGACCCTCGGCATCCGTCTCAAAAATGCCCGCGGCGATCGGCGTCTCGCCCCGCACGAACCACAGTTCGTAGGTCTGGTCGTCGCTGAGCGCCGGCATGCCGTCTGTCACGAGCACGCTCTGCCCGGTCGAAGCCGACCAGTGCGCGGTCGCGGAGCCCCCGTCCGGCATCGACACCGAGGCGGACCGTGCGTCGGGCGCGCTCTCGATCTGCTGCAGGGCGACGACGGCCGCGGGGCGCGTGAGGTACTGACCGAGCGACGCCGCCCCGAAGCCGAGGACCAGAACGGCGACGATGGATGCCGCGAGCGTGAACCAGCGACGACGGCCCCAGCTCGCGGGGCGCGAGGAAGTGGCATCCGGAATCACCGGCGCGGGACCTGCCGCCGCGTAGTCCTCGTCGTCGCGGGCGACCTCGGGGGTGGTGGCCGGCGCGACGGGTTGCTGAGGAAGGTCGGCGATACGAGCCATGAGGGAGGCGCGCACCGACGGCGGCGGGTCGACGGGCTCGACGACCGCACTCAGGGCGGCGATCGCCTCGGCCGCGTCGCGGACGTGCGACTCCCAATGGGGATTGCTCGCAAGCGCCTCCTGGTACGCGCGTTCGTCAGCGTCGGATAGCGCGTTCAGCGCGTGACCGGCTGCGAGGTCGGCGAATTCCCTCTCGTTCACTTGTCCACCCCCATTTCCATCCTCAAACGCGACAGGCCGTCACGCATTCTCGTCTTGATCGTCCCGAGGGGCGCACCGACGAGAGTAGCGATCTCACTCTGGCTGTATCCACCGAAGTAGGCCAACGTGAGCGCTTCTTTCTGGGCCTCGGGAAGCGCCGCCAATGCATCGACGACGCGTCGCCCCTCGATCTTCATCTCGACTTTTTCGGAGACGTTGTCATAGGCAACGTCGATATCGCGGAAGCCCGCGCGCACATCTCGATCGACACTGGATTGCGCGGACCGCACGCGATCCACCGCCCTGCGGTGTGCGATCGTGAGAACCCACGACCTTCCCTGTCCTCTCTTCGGAGTGAAACGCGCGGCGGATTGCCACACCTCCAGGAAGACCTCTTGAAGGACTTCTTCACTCTGCGCCCGGTCGACGAGCACACGCAGGATGAGACCGAACGCCCGGGGCGACAGGGCGTCGTACAGTTCCGCGAATGCGTCGCGGTCGCCCGTCGCGACACGCTGGATGAGATCGCCCACGTGGTCGACGCGATCCGAGCCCTCGTCGGGCAGGTCGAAGCCGTCGATCACCATGGCATCCATCCTCTCGTACGTCGAGGACGCGACCCGACCGGGTGTCCGCGCGTCGAGACATCGGGTACGGAACCGTTATGCGCTGGGATCGACCTCCCCACGAGCGGATCAGAAAATATTCCCGAGAATATTTCCGCGCCTCTCACCTGGGGTTTTCCATCCGGTCGCCGCGTACTCGAGGAGAAATTCCGTCTCGGCGCCAATCCGATCCCCCGGGGGCCCCGAAGACCCCGTGTAAGCCGCTCCACGGCGAACCACCCGCACCAGGGTGTCCCTGACGGATCGCGAAAGTGGTCCGAACGATTTCGGAGGAATGTCATGCTCATCAACAAGAAGCCTGTCGTTGCCGGTCTCGCCCTCGTTCTGGGCTCGGCCTTCGCTCTCACCGCCTGCTCGGGTGGCACCACCTCGGGTGGTTCCATGAGCGAAGAGACCAGCAGCGCCCCCTCGATGGCAGCGTCGCCCTCGGCCTCCTCGGGCTCGATGGACGCAGCGTCCGACCTCGTCGGCCCCGGTTGCGCCGACTACGCCGCCGCCGTCCCCTCGGGCGCCGGTTCGGTCGAAGGCATGGCCGCTGACCCGGTCGCGACCGCCGCCTCGAACAACCCGCTGCTGAAGACGCTCACCGCCGCCGTCAGCGGCCAGCTGAACCCCGACGTGAACCTGGTCGACACGCTCAACGGCGGAGAGTTCACCGTGTTCGCTCCGGTCGACGACGCGTTCGCCAAGATCCCCGCCGCGACCGTCGACGGCCTCAAGACCGACAGCGCGACCCTGAGCAAGATCCTCACGTACCACGTGGTCGCCGGTCAGCTCAGCCCGTCCGAGATCGACGGCACCCACGCCACGGTCGAGGGCCAGGACGTCACCGTCTCGGGCTCGGGCGACAACCTCATGGTCAACGACGCCAAGGTGATCTGCGGTGGCGTGAAGACCGCCAACGCGACCGTGTACCTCATCGACACGGTGCTGATGCCCCCGGCGTAAGTCCTCGCGTGCGT
>NZ_JARHXC010000048.1:0-14044 GCF_029222405.1 Microbacterium sp. Kw_RZR3
CAACGAGAGGGGCGCGCGATGACAGATGCCACGATCCCCGCCGACCTCCGCGACGCCTTCGACGCGTACGAGCGCGCGATCGTCGCGAATGACCTCGACGCCCTCGACGCCTTCTTCGCGCCGGGGCCCGACACGCTCCGCGGCGACCCCGCGGGGCTGCTCGTCGGACACGACGCGATCAGCGGGTTCCGCTCGCTCCGCGGCGGTGTCCCCCCGCGCGACATCACCGACGTGCACTACCGCCCGCTCGGGCCCGACGTCGCCCTGCTCATGTCGGTCTCGCGCTTCCGCGGCGGGGGCCGGGGCCTGCAGACGCAGGTGTGGCAGCGCATCGACGGCGGCTGGCTCATCACCGCGGCCCACGTCGCACCGCGCACCCCGCCCCTCGACCGTTCGATCTGGCGGAGCGTGGGCGATCCCTTCCTCCAGGGCGCGTGGGAGGGGCCGCTCGCGGGACTCACCGTCGCGGTGAAAGACCTGTTCGCCATCGCGGGCTTCCGCATCGGGGCGGGCAACCCGACCTACCTCGAGGGGGCACGGCCCGAGAAAGCCACCGCACCCGCCGTCGCCGACCTCCTCCGCGCCGGAGCGTCGCTCCGCGGCATCGCCCGCACCGACGAGTTCGCCTACTCGATCGCCGGCGACAACGTGCACTACGGCACCCCGCCCAACGGCGCGGTCGTCGGGGCGCTCCCCGGCGGGTCCTCCAGCGGACCGGCATCCGCCGTCGCCGCGGGACACGCCGACATCGGCCTGGCCACCGACACCGCCGGGTCCATCCGCGTGCCGGCGTCGTACCAGGGACTGTGGGGACTGCGGACGACGCACGACCTCGTTCCGCGGCAGGGCATGCTCCCGCTCGCCCAATCGTTCGACACGATCGGCTGGCTCACCCGTGACGGCGACACGCTCGAGCGCGTGGCCGAGTGGTGCCTGAGCTACGACGGGTCGGCGTCGACCGAGAACGTCTACGGTGCGTCCGGCGACGACCTGCCGTGGCGGTTCCTCGTCCCCGAGGAGATCCTCGCGTGCGTCGAACCGGCGACCCGCGAGGCGTTCTCGAAGATGTTGGCCGCGCTCGCGGCATCCGACGAACCGCCGCCTTTCCGCGCTGTCGAGGCGGGCGATTTGGATGCCGCCTTCACGACGTTCCGTACCGTGCAGGGGGCCGAAGCCTGGCGCAACAACGGCGAGTGGCTGCGGGCGCACCCCGGGGCCGTGGGTTCGGCGGTCGCCGAGCGCTTCGACATCGCCGCGCGGATCACCGCCGCAGCCGAGGCCGATGCGCGCCGAGATCTCGAGCCGATCGCGGCGCACCTGGCCGAGCTCGTCGACGGGGCCGTGCTGATCTTCCCGACCGTGCCCGGCCCGGCGCCGCAGCGCACCGCTGATGTCGATGCGGTTCGTGCGGCCACTCTTCGCATGACGGCACCCGCCGCGATCGCGGGGCTCCCCTCGATCTCGGTGCCGCTGCTGACGGTCGACGGCGCGCCCGTCGGCGTGTGCCTCGTGGCGCGTGCGGGGACGGACATCGCGTTGGTCCGTCTGGCTCGGCGTCTCGCGGCGCTCGTCGAAGCGGGGGTCGGCCGATGACCCGCGGAACTCCGTCGCCCAGCCGTGCGAAACTCCTGACTTCTCACCCGCCGACGCGCGCGGTTCTGCGCGGCGGCTCCTCGCGTGACGCCTGGGCATCTTCCCGCGCGAAACTCCTGAGATTCGAGCGCCACCTCGCCATGAGACCGGTGCCAGCGGTCTCCGCGGCCAAATTCTCAGGAGTTCGGCACGCCGGCTCGCCCGCGTCGCTTCACCCCGCCCGCCCCCGCACCACGGAGTCCCGATGACCCACCTCCCCGGCCCGATCGACCCGCCCGCCCGCCTGCTCATGGGCCCCGGTCCTATCTCGGCATACCCGAGCGTGCTGCGCGCGATGGGAGCCCCGCTCGTCGGGCAGTACGACCCGTTCATGACCGCGACGATGAACGAGACACAAGAGCTCTACCGGCAGGTCTGGGGCACCGCGAACGACGCGACGCTCCTCATCGACGGAACGAGCCGCGCCGGCATCGAGGCCGCGATGGTCTCGCTCATCCGCCCCGGCGACCGCGTGCTCGTCCCCGTCTTCGGCCGCTTCGGACACCTTCTCGCCGAGATCGCGGAGCGCGCGCTCGCCGAGGTGCACACGATCGAGGTGCCGTGGGGCCAGGTGTTCCCGGTCTCGACGATCCGCGAGGCCGTCGAGCGCGTCAAGCCGCACCTCGTCGCGTGCGTGCAGGGCGACACGTCGACCACGATGCTCCAGCCGCTCGACGAGATCGGCGAGATCTGCCGCGCCCACGACGCCCTCTTCTACACCGACGCCACGGCCTCCCTCGGAGGCAACGCGTTCGAGATGGATGCCTGGGGCCTGGATGCCGCGACCGCAGGCCTGCAGAAGTGCCTCGGCGGACCCTCGGGTTCGGCGCCGATCAGCCTGTCCGACCGTGCCGTCGAGGTTGTGCGCTCGCGCGCCCGGGTCGAGGCAGGGATCCGGGAGGAGGGGGATGCCGTGGCCTCCGACTTCATCCGCTCGAACTACTTCGACCTCGCGATGATCCTGGATTACTGGGGCCCGCGGCGCCTGAACCACCACACCGAGGCGACCACGATGCTCTACGGCGCGCGGGAGTGCGCGCGCGTGCTGCTGCTCGAGGGTCGTGACGAGGTCATCGCGCGGCACCAGCTGCACGGCGACGCGATGCTCGCAGGCGTCGGAGGCCTCGGCCTGACCGTCTTCGGCGACGTCGCGCACAAGATGACGAACGTGGTCGCGGTCGAGATTCCGGATGCCGTGGTCGGCGACGCCGTGCGCAGCGAACTGTTGAGCGACTTCGGGATCGAGATCGGCACGTCGTTCGGTCCGCTGCACGGGCGCGTCTGGCGCATCGGCACGATGGGCTACAACGCGCGCAAGGACGCCGTACTCACCACCCTCGCCGCCCTCGAGACGGTGCTGCGCCGGCACGGCGCGTCGGTGCCCGCGGGTGGCGGCGTCGAGGCCGCGCAGGACGTGTACGGGGCTGCCGTCCCGGCCGGGGCCGCCGGATGAAGACCCGCCTCCAGGTCGAGCCCGAGCGCATCTCCGCGGCCGCACGCCGCGTCATGGGGCGTTGCGAGGAGCTCGCTCGCGTCACCGCGACGCCCGGCAGCATCACACGCGTGTACCTGTCACCTGAGCACGCCCGGGTGAACCGCCTCGCCGCCGAATGGATGCGCGAGCTCGGCATGACCACGCGACAAGACGCGGCGGGCAATCAGGTCGGCCGCCTCGTTCCCGTCGGTGCGCCCGATGCCCCCGCCCTCATGCTCGGTTCGCACCTCGACACGGTTCCGGATGCCGGCCGCTTCGACGGCATCGTGGGTGTGCTGATGGCGCTCGAGGTCGTGCGGCTCCTCCGCCGGGTGGACGACGAGGGCACGGTGTCGAGTCCCTTCCCGTTTGCTCTCGAGGTGATCGCGTTCTCGGACGAGGAGGGCACGCGCTTCGGCAAGGCGCTGCTGGGTTCGTCCGCCGTGGCCGGGCAGTGGGACGAGTCCTGGTGGGACCTGACGGATGCCGACGGCTCCACGCTCCGCGAGGCGTTCCGCGAGTTCGGCCTCGATCCGGGCCGCATCGGCGAGGCCGCGCGTCGGCCCGACCAGCTCGTGGGCTATCTCGAGGCGCACATCGAGCAGGGTCCCGAGCTCGACCGGGCGGGTCTTTCGCTCGCGGCGGTGTCGTCGATCGCGTCCGCGCGGCGGTTCCAGCTCGTCGTCGAGGGAGAAGCGCGGCACGCCGGCGGCACACCGTATGACATGCGCCGCGACGCGCTCCTCGGGGCGAGCGAGGCGGCGCTCGCCGTCGAGCGCATCTGCCGCGGCGAGCATCACATCATCGGCACGGTCGGGCAGCTCGAGGCGTTCCCGGGTGCCGTAAACGTCGTGCCCGGTGAGGCGCACTTCTCGCTCGATCTACGGGGCGAGTTCGATGCGACCCGCGATCACACCTGGGACGCGATATCCGCGGAGCTGGATGCCATCATGGGCCGCCGTGGTCTCCGCTGGCACGCGCGTGAGGTGCACAGCGCCCCGGCGGTCTTCTGCGAACCACTCCTGCAGGACGTCGTGCGGGCGGGAATCGGCGGCGATGCCCCCACCCTGTTCAGTCGTGCGGGGCACGATGCCATGTCGATCGGGGCGATCACCGGTGTGGGGATGCTGTTCCTCCGAAACCCGCAGGGGATCAGTCACCACCCCGACGAGTCGGTGGCGGCGGACGATGTCGCGGTGGGGATCCGCGCGCTGGCCGAGGCGGTGCTGCACCTGGGCGCGGAGTCGCGGTGACGGCGTGACCTTATCGGCGCGGCGATGCCCGAGCGATCCTCCACGTCCGGCGGCTCGACTCGCCCTGGGGCCAGTGCACGGTGTGGTTCCGCGATTGGCTGCGGGCTCACCCCGCCGAGCGCGACCGGTACGCGCGGATCAAAGAGGCGCTGAGCGCGGAGCAGGTCGGCAAGACCGACTACGACGACTACACGCGGGCGAAGACGGTGTTCTTCGACGAGGTGCAGGTTGAGTTCGAGGGGTGGGCGGCGAACTCACAGTGATTCACGAGCGGGTGGGGTCTCAGTAGCGAACCAGTGTCGATCCATCTAGGAATTGGCGGTGACGTCCGGCCGTGTTCAGGGCGCAGGCCGCTACTGGACTGGGCCGGACGTCACCGGAAGGGATCTTGTTGTTCACAATCCGGAGGGGATCCAAGATCCCCGGTAGAGCGACCTCACCGCCGATGCCGCAGCGGGCGGCAGGCACCTGCCAAGGCGTTGCTGGGATCGCGGGTCGAGCAGGTTTGGGTAGACCTCACCTTGGCATCAATGGCGCAGTGGTGCTTCAGCATGCTCCCTGCATAAACGAGACATAATCCGTTCCACCCACGCTTGCTCCCTTAGCGTGAGTCACGCCGGTGGCAAAGACGTTGTTGAATGAGTAGAGGTTGGTCCCGTCCAGGAACCAACCCCATCCTCCGACGGGTATGGCTGTGCTCGGAACGCTGTTCGAGGTGACGTTACCCCCAGCAGAGTCGACAGAGTGAGCCTTTCCGTTTTGCATGTATGTGACGTAATCGATATTGAGGCCGCGAGTTCCCACGGCACTGGTCACGCCAGTGGCATAGACGGTGTTGAAGTAGTACAGGGTCTCCCCATCAAGGAACCAGCCCGCCCCGCCGACAGGAACTGCCGTGCTGGGAATCGCGTTGTAGGTGACGTTCGATCCAGACGAGTTGGCGGCGTGCGCCTTTCCGCTCTGCATGAAGCTGACGTAGTCGACGCCGTAAATGCTCGTACCGACGGCACTCGAGACGCCTGTCGCGTACACGGCGTCGAAATAGTAGAGGGTGGTCCCATCCAAAAACCACCCCCATCCTCCGACGGGTATGGCCGTACTAGGGACGCTGTGAGACGTCACGTTCCCCCCGGCCGAGTCCACGGAGTGCGCTTTACCATTCTGCATGTATGTGACGTAGTCGATTCCGTTCCCTCGAACCCCGACAGCGCTACTTACCCCGGTGGCGTACACAGCGTTGAAGTAGTAAAGCGTGGTTCCATCCAAGAACCACCCGGCTCCACCGATCGGAACGGCGGTGCCAGGAATGCCGCTGTAGGTGCTGTTGCTTCCGGAAGCGGTAGCTGAATGAGCCTTGCTTGCCGCTGGAGCTGCCGCAGTGCTGGTTGCGGTCGTCGTCGCGTGCATCGCCTTGAGTACGCTTTGGCCACCCTGGCCTGGCACGGCTATTGACGGTAGCGCCACCTTGCCACTTCCGTCGCTCACGCCGGTGTAAGAGGCTGAGCCACCCGAGAACTTGTAGCCGGCGCTCAGCGTCGTCGTCACGCTCTTCCCCGCTGTCGCGACGCCGTTGACGGTCACCGTCACGTAAGCGCCGGAGATCGTGCCGCAGGCCGTGCCGTTGTAGGTCGACTTGTCGAAGGCGAGCGTCACGGTGTCGGACGCGGCGGCGAGCGGGGCCAGGCTCGCCGCCGCAATGACCGGGACGGACCACGCCGCACCCGTAAGAACCGTGCGGCGCGTGGCAGAAGGGGCAGTGTTGTGCTGCTCGATGTCGTGTGACATAAGAGACCTTTCGGATGGGGTGGCGCCCAGCTTTCGGGTGCTTCTACACAGGAGCCAAACGCAGGTTTTCATCACCGCAGAGGGTGACGACACAGCGGTGGTGTTGGCATCCGGAGTCTGTGAAGTGTGAACGCGGAGGTGATTGATTCGGGGGTTGGCGGGGCGCGCGGGCGAAGGGCGGTGAGGGTGGAACGACACCTTTCGAGAACGGAGCCGCGTGACCCGGAACATGCGCGCCGAGGGGGCTGCGGTCGTCGAGTGGTTTGCGCAGCGTTCGCTCGTGGCGACGCCGGTCTCGCAGGGGCCGTCCGTGCTCATCGTCGACGAGTCCGAGGTCGCCGGCGTGGTGGTCCGCCGCCTCTGGCACACCGCCCTGACGATCGAACCGGCACCGAGCCCACGGACGGGTTCGACCCTCGTGCTGCAGGCGGAGGGGTCGGTCGGAGTGGGTCTCGTTGGTTCCGCCGCCGATCTCGGCGCGGGGGACGCGCTGGTCTATCCCGATGCCGACCTTGTGGGACTGCGCGTCGCTCGGCCCACGGCGCGTATCGAGGTCGCCTCGGCCCACCGTTTGTTCGAGGAGCCGGCGCAACTACCGGGTGCGGATGACGGGCCGGTGTGGCGGGCACTGGCATCCACCGTCAACGCGATCTTGAACGGCGACCATCGCTTGGGCGTCACCGCCGAGTCAGCGCTCGGACGCGCGATCGAGAGCCTGTGCGCGGCGCTCATCGCCGGGCGGGCGGGGGCGGATGCCGAAGCCTCCGGGTTCCGCTCGGCCCAGGCCACCTTCGCCGCCGCGACGCGCCTGCTCACCGAACGCGCCCCCGACCCGCGATTCACTGTCGAGGAGCTCGCCGACGCCCTGCACGTGTCGCGGCAGTACCTCGCTCGCGTCTTCGCGCGGTACGGAAACACCCCGAGTGCCGCCCTCCGCGCTCGACGCCTTGAGCTCGCCGACGCGCTCGGGGCGAGCGGCCTTCCGCCCGACGAGGTGGCGCGACGCTCGGGCTTCCCTTCCGCGAGGGCTCTGTCGCGGGCGCGGAGGGAGCGGGATCTGCGGGTGTGATTCCGTGCAGCCGTGCCGAGAGCGCCACCCTTCTCGGTGGAGATGCTTCGCGCGGACTGATCCACCCGTTGTTCTGGGTTAGGGCCCATAACCGAGAACAACGAGCCCGTTAATCCATGTTGTGAGCCGCATTCGAGATCAGCGGGGCATCGACGCAGTCCACGAACCCCGCACTGGCCCGCACCCCCGCCGCGATCCGCGCGACAGAATCGACGCATGACTGAGGCCGTTGGCATCCTGAATCTGACCGCTTTCGCCGCGGAACCCGGTGGGGGCAACCCTGCGGGGGTCGTGCTCGACGCGAGTGCGCTCGCTGACGCCGACATGCAGCGGATCGCGGCCGAGCTCGGCCACCCCGAGACCGCGTTCGTCACGGGCCGCGACAGCGAGCGGGTGTCGGTTCGCTATTTCTCTCCGGATGCCGAGGTGCCCTTCTGCGGTCACGCGACGATCGCGACCGCGGTGGCGTTGGCCGAGCGGTCGGGCGTCGGCTCGTGGGTGTTCGCGACCCCCGCGGGCGACGTCGACGTGGTCACGACCGGGGAGCCGGGCCGTATCGCCGCGGGCTTCACCAGCGTCGAGCCGCACGTCGCCGACCTCGACCCCGAGGTGGCCGCCCGGCTCCTCGACCTGCTGGGCCTCGCGGACGACGACCTCGACCCGCGGATGCCACTCGCGCAGGCCTTCGCCGGAAACGTGCACCCCGTGGTGTCGGTGCGCTCGGCAGCCACCTTCGACGGGTTCGGCTACGACCCGCTACCGGTGCGCGCGCTGATGGACGAGCGCGGGTGGGCGGGCACGGTCACCGTGATCCACGTCGCGGGCGAGATCGGCGACGGTATGACCGTCGAGGCGCGGAACATCTTCCCGGTCGGCGACATCCTCGAAGACCCCGCGACGGGCTCCGCCGCCGCCGCGCTCGGCGTCTACCTGCGCGACCGCATCGCCGTGCCCGCGCCCTTCCGGTTCACGGTGCGGCAGGGGCGGCACATCGGTCGGCCGAGCATCCTCGAGGTGGACGTGCCGCCGAGCGGTGGCATCCGGGTGTCGGGAACGGCTGTGCCGCTGGCGGGGTGAGCGGGTTTGGGGCGCGATTATCCGTTTGGGGCGTGAAATTCCCCGCCCCAAACGGACGAACGCGCCCCAAACCCGGCTACGCCGTCCCGCCGGCCAACCTCCACACGCGATCGCGCGAGAACGGCAGCTCGTAGCCGCGACGGCCGAGGGCGCGCGAGACGGCGTTGCCGATCGCGGCGCCGACCGGGTTGTAGGGCGATTCGCTCATCGACTTCGCGCCGAAGGGGCCCAGGGTGTCGTCGGTCTCGGCGAAGTACACCTCTGTGTCGGGGACGTCGGCGAACTGCGGCACGCGATACGTGCGGAACACGGGGTTCTGGACCACGCCGTCCTCGAGGTACACCTCTTCGTACAGCGCGCCGCCGAGGGCCTGCGCGGCCCCGCCCTCGATCTGCCCGCGGCACTGCGCCGGGTTGATGACGACGCCGGCGTCGGCCGACTGGATCGACTGCAGCACCTTCACCGTTCCCGTCTCGGGATCGACGGCCACCCGCACGGCGTGGACGTTGAAGGCGAGCGAGCGGAAGTCGCCGAGCTCCGCGCCGTCGGCCGTGAGCCCGTGCTCGTCGCACATCGTCGCCGGCGCGGCCGCGACGATCCGCTCCCACGTGACGAGTTCGTCTCCAGCCAGGACACCGGATGCCACCAGCTCGGCGGAGGCGGCATCCCCTCCGGCCAGCTCCACGGCGATGTCGATCATGCGCCGCCGCAGCATCGAACAGGCGACGTGCAGCGCCTTGCCCGCGACCGTGGTTCCCGCCGACGCGAAGGCTCCGGTGTCATGCCGCACGGCGTCGGTGTCGGCCGTCCACAGCTGCAGGCGCTCGTGCGGCGCGTCGAGCACCGTCGCCGCGATCTGCCGGTGCACGGTCGAGGTGCCGTTGCCGAACTCCGCGGTGCCCACCCGCAGCAAGTAGGTGCCGTCGGGGCGCAGGGTCGCGGTCGTGTGCGCGATGTGCCCGCGCGGGGCCATCGTCGCGATCATCGCCGCGGCCATGCCCTCGCCGACGAGCCACCCCTTCGGCGCCTCGGTGTCGTTGCCGCGGCGCAGCGCGTCCTGGGCCAGATCGAGGCACTGGTCGAGGCCGTAACTGCCCCAGATCAGGTCTTCCTCGTACTTCTCGTCGTCGTCGGGGTGAAGGGGGTCGCCCTCCTTCACCGCGTTGATGCGGCGGAGGTCGAACGGGTCGATGTCGAGCTCCTGGGCGAGGGCGTCCATCGCCGACTCCACCGCGAACACGACCTGCCCCAGCCCGTAGCCGCGGAACGCGCCCGACGGCGGGTTGTTCGTGTACACCGCCTCGGCGTCGATCCACTTCGTCGGCACGCGGTACAGCGTCGTCGACTCGGCGCACGAGTGGAACAGCACGCCGATCGCGTGGTTGCCGTAGGCGCCGGTGTCGCTCAGCACGTCGATCTTCATCGCGGTCAGGCGCCCGTCGGCATCCGCTCCCAGCGTGGTGCGCACGCGCATCGGATGCCGGAGCGACGCCCGCACGAACTGGTCGGTGCGCGAGAACTCGTACGCCACGGGGCGGCCGAGTTTCAGCACGGCGAGGGCCGTGAGGTCTTCGGTGAACAGCTCCTGCTTGCCGCCGAAGCCGCCGCCGACCCGGGTCGCGAACACGCGGATGCGGTCGCGTTCGAGGCCGAGAATGTGCGCGAGCTCGTTGCGGGCGAGGAAGGGCACCTGCGTCGACGAGCGGATCACGAGACGGCCGTCGTCGTCGAGCCAGCCGACGGCGCCGTGGGTCTCGAGCGCCGCGTGCGTGACGCGCGACGAGGTCCACTCGCCCGTGACGGTCGCGTGGCTCGCGGCGAGAGCCGCGTCGATGTCGCCGCCGTGGCCGGTGTGGAACCCGGCGACGACGTTGCGTCCGGCATCCATCACCCGCTCCTCGGGCGTGCGGTCGGGGTGCAGGAGCGGGGCGCCGGGGGTTCGCGCCTCTTCGGGGTCGAAGACCGCGGGCAGCACGTCATAGACGACACGGACCGCGCGGACGCCGGCATCCGCCGCCTCCGCCGTTTCTGCCACGACCGCCGCGACCCGCTGGCCGACGTGGCGCACGACGTCATCGAGCATGCGCGTGTCGTCGGGGTCGTCGGTGCGGTGCTCGTGGCGACCCGTGGAGTAGCGGATGTCGGGGACGTCCTCGTGGGTGAACACCGCGACGACGCCGGGGACGGCGAGGGCCGCCGCGGTGTCGATCGCGACGATCCGCGCGTGGGCGTGGGGCGAGGTGACGACGCGCAGCACGAGCGGGGGACCGCCGGGCACCGGCTCATCGAAAGTGAACGGTTCGCGGCCCTGCACGATGCGCTGCGCGGCCTCGGGGATGGTCGGTGAGCCCACGCGGCCGTCTGCTGCGCCTGGGCGTGGTTCATCTGCATGACCCGTGGGGCAGGAGTGATCTGTTGGGGCGGCAGGGAGGGCCGTGCGGTCATGGGTCATGCATCCGGACCGCTCCGCTTGCGCGGCACCGGCGCCGGTCTCGCGCACGGGACCCAGGACCGACTCGCGGATCGACTCGCGGATCGGGCGGTAGCCCGTGCAGCGGCAGAGGTTGCCCTTCATGCGACGGTCGAGGTCGGGCAGATCGGCCGCGGTCAGGGTTGACGCAGTGACGCTCATGCCCGGCGTGCAGAACCCGCACTGGAAGCCGAAGCCCGACGCGAGGGCCTCCTGCACTGAATGCAGATCGTCGCCGGGAGCGAGGCCCGCGGCCGTCGTGATCGCGCGCCCATCGAGACGCATCGCCGGGATGATGCACGAGTGCGTCGGCTCGCCGTCGAGGAGCACGGAGCACGCACCGCAATCACCCGCGTCGCAGCCCTTTTTCACCTCGACGTGGCCCGTCTCGCGCAGCAGCGTGCGCGCACACTGACCCGGTCGGGGCTCGGCGTCGACCGGCTCCCCGTTGACGTGGAACCTCACGCGATGCCTTCCCGTTGCGTGCCGACCGGGCACCGTGCGTGCCGCGCTCCGGAGGAAGCCGACCGAATCCGACTAGCGCAGCCCGCGGCGCCCGGAACTCCGGAGCGCGGGACGGCGACGCGGCGTGCCGCGCTCACGCGTTGCCCTCCGCGAGGTCGCGGGCGAACGCCGCGCGCAGCCGCTCGGCGAGCACGACACTCACGCCGCGCCGCCAGTCAGCGCTGCCCAGCGGGTCGGTGTAGAAGTCGGTCGCGGAGGCCACGGCATCCCGAAGCTCTCCGGCACCCGGAACGCGGACGAATCTCAGCACCCGCGGGCGTCGGACGGCGGCGGTGACGACGAAGACCGCCGAACCGTCCGGATCGACGCGCGCGGTCACGACCGCCCCCGAGCGGCCGAGTTCGGCGAGCGCGATCTTCTGCAGCCCGACGCGCGAGCGCAGCGCGTGCATCGGGATGTCGAGGGCGCGCACCACCTCGCCCGGGGCGAGCGAGGTCGCCTGGTTGTCGATCACCAGGTCGGCCACCGCGATCACGCGCTCGCCGCCGTCGGGCGTCCAGATGAGGGCCGTGGCATCGAGGGTCGACAGCATCGCGATCATCGCCCCGGCCGCGAAGGCCTGACAGACGTTACCGCCGACGGTCGCGGTGTTCCAGATCTTGAACGACGCGAGGAGGGCATCGGCGGACGGGCGGGCGAGCGCGAGCGAGGTCCACTCGGCGGGCGCCTCGGTCTCGGCCCAGGCGAGAAGGCGGGCGATCGTGCAGGTCGCGCCGATGCGCAGGCCGTCGGGCGTGATCTCGACGTCGGGCCAGCCGAGGGTCGTGAGGTCGACGAACCCGGTGGTCGTCGGCTGCGGCTCGCTCATCAGCCAGGTGCCGCCCGCCATGACGACCTCACCGGGCGCGAGCGCGAGATCGGCGCGCGTGCGCGCCGGGCGGAACGAGGTGACGGTGGTGATGTCCATGTCAGCCCGCCAGGATCCTGCCCGACCAGCGGCCGTCGGAGAGCGTGTAGTGCTGGCGCGTGCTCTGCCCGATTGGGTCGCCGCGCCAGAACGTCAGGGTGACGGGACGCAGGCGGAAACCGACCCAGCGCGAAGGCGGGTCGAGCGTCGGGTGTGCGGCGTCGAACTCGGCCCACAGGTGCTGACGCGCGGCGGTGTCGAGCTGTGCGTTCTCGCGCGTGTTCAGCCACGCCAGCAGCTGCAGGTAGCGCGAGCGCTGGGCGTAGACCGCCGCGGCCTCCGCGGGGGTCACGCGCTCGACGATTCCCCGGACGACGAGCTGGCGCCCGACCTCGGGCCACGCCACGGCCATCGCGGCCACCGGGTTCGCGGCGATCTCGGCGACCTTCGCGCTCGCCTCATCGGTGTGGAAGGTCAGGCCCGCGGCATCCCTGTCGCTGATGAGCACATGGCGGAGGGACGGGATGCCGTCGAGCCCAATGGTCGAGAGGGCGGCGAGGGGGCGCAATTCGCTGTCGTGCGACGGCAGCCACCGGACCATGAGCGCGATCGGGTCGGCGACGAGCACGTCGGTGACGTCGACATCGGAACCGAAGGTGGTGCCGGCCGTGATCATGGGTCCTCCCGGGGGCTGGGGTTATCGCCGAGCGTAGGGATGCCGCGTTTCGGTGATGTTGCCACCACGAACATTCGCCGAAACACGGCGTCCCTACACTCGCGGCCATGAGCTCGCTGCCTCTCATCGACGTGTGCCCCAAGCGCATGGAATACGGCCCGTGCGGGGGTGTCGGCTTCGACGGCTCGTGCGAGATCGACGCCGCCCATCGCTGCGTGTTCCTCCCCCGTCCGACGGTGCCGTGGACCGGCGTCGACCGCACGACCCCGGTCGGCCCCGGCCCGCGAACCGCAGCGGCGGCGGACACCCTGGCCTCTCTCGACACCCGTCCGTGGGTCGTGGCCGACCTGCCGGCGCGGGCGCTGAGTGTGGCATCCATCGACGGCTGCGCCGCTGTCCTCTCGGGAGAGGTGGATGCCGTCCTCGCCGGCGACGCGGGAACCGCGCGCGTGCAGTTCCCTCCCGCCTACCGCGCGCACCTGTTGCAGCGACGGGGGCTGCGCGTCTGGACCGGGCTGAACATGCGCGACCGCAACCGCGTCGCGATCGAGGGGGAGCTCGCGGCGCTCGCGGTGGAGGGCGTGGCCGGGGTGCACTGCGTCACGGGGGACCACACGCAGACGGGTCACCGGCCGGACGCCGCCCCCGTGTTCGACCTCGACTCGACCGAGGCGGCGGCGCTCGCGCGGGCGGCGGGGCACGTCGTGTCGGTGGCCGGGTCGCCCGCGGCCCCGCCGGTGGAGCGCCGCGCCGCGCGGCTGCGCGAGAAGCTGCGGGCGGGTGCCGACGTGTGCTTCGTCAACCACGCGGGCGGCGCGGAGCCGGTGCGGCGGTTCATCGACGAGGTGGGGGAGCCGGTGCGGTACATCCCCTGCGTTCCGGTGGTCGTCGACCACGCCTCGGCCGCACTGCTCGAGTCGTTCACGACGCTGGTGCTGCCGGACGGGTTCCTGTCGCGCGTCCGCAGTGCCGCAGACCCTCGTGCCGAGGGAATCGCTCTCGCGGTCGCGCTCGCGGAGGAGATGCTCGCGATCCCCGGGGTGGTGGGCGTGAACCTCTCCGGCGGTCGCGAGGGCGCCGAGGAGTCGTTCGCCGAGGCGATGGCGGAGGTTGCGCGGCGTCTGCGGTGAGGGGCGCGGCGGCCGCGCGGGGCGTGCGGCCGGGCGGGGCGTGGGGTCGTGCGTCGCGGGCCGCCGCCCGCCGCGAGTTCGTTGAGTGTCCAGGACACGCCGCAAC
>NZ_JARHXC010000049.1:0-1923 GCF_029222405.1 Microbacterium sp. Kw_RZR3
CAAGACACGCCGCAATGCCCGGTGGGGAAACGGCGTGTCTTGGACACTCGGCGGGCACCGCACAGAGAAGGGTCGGGCCCATCATGAACGACTGGCAGAACCGAGTGGACGCCGTCTGGGCGGACGAGACCCTCACGCCCGGTGACGTGATCGAGCGGATCGACGCGCTCGCAAGCGAACGGCCGGAGGACGACGCGGTGGCCCTGTTCGAGCGAGCGGGTGCACGCGACTCGGCCGGTGTCGAGGACGAGGCGGAGGTCCTCTACCGCCGTGCCCTCGCGCTCGGTCTCGACGACGAGCGCCGCACGCGCGCGACGATCCAGCTCGCCAGCACCATCCGCAACCTGGGCAAGACCGCCGAAGCCCTCGCGATGCTGCGCGCGGAGTACGAGCGCGAACCGCGCGGACCCCTGCACGACGCGGCTGCGGCGTTCTACGCGCTCGCGCTGGTGTCGAGCGGCGAGCCCGAGCGGGCGGCATCCATCGCCCTCCAAGCCCTCGCCCCGCACCTTCCGCGCTATACCCGGTCGGTGACCGGATACGCGCGAGAAATCGCCGACGACCGCGTCTGATCCGCCCGCGGCGAACACGGCATCCCGCCCCGGAACGCGCCGGTAGATTCGTTGCAGATCACCGGAAGAGGAGCACAAATGCCCGAACCCCTTATGGCAACGAGCGTCTTCGACAGGCTGCTGAAGGACCGCATCATCTGGCTCGGTTCGGAGGTGCGTGACGAGAACGCCAACGAGATCTGCGCGAAGATCCTCCTGCTCGCCGCAGAAGACCCGCAGAAGGACATCTACCTCTACATCAACTCGCCCGGCGGCTCGATCACGGCCGGTATGGCGATCTACGACACGATGCAGTTCGTGCCGAACGACATCGTCACCGTCGGTATCGGCATGGCGGCCTCGATGGGGCAGCTGCTGCTCACGAGCGGCACCAAGGGCAAGCGCTACATCACGCCCAACGCCCGTGTGCTGCTCCACCAGCCCCACGGCGGGTTCGGCGGAACGTCGAGCGACATCCAGACGCAGGCGCAGCTGATCCTCGACATGAAGCGCCGCCTCGCCGAGATCACCGCCTCGCAGACCGGCAAGAGCGTCGAGCAGATCAACGCCGACGGTGACCGCGACCGCTGGTTCACCGCTCAGGAAGCCCTCGAGTACGGCTTCGTCGACCACATGCGCGAACACGCCACCGACGTCACCGGCGGCGGCGGAACCGCGGCCTGAGTCGAGAGGAAAAGGACACCGATATGAACATCCCCACCTTCGGCGGCGCTGCGGCGCACATGCCTTCGAGCCGCTACGTCCTTCCTCAGTTCGAGGAGCGAACGGCGTACGGCTACAAGCGCCAGGACCCGTACAACAAGCTGTTCGAGGACCGCGTCATCTTCCTGGGCGTCCAGGTCGACGATGCCTCGGCCGACGACGTCATGGCCCAGCTGCTCGTTCTCGAGTCGCAGGACCCCGACCGCGACATCATCATGTACATCAACTCGCCCGGTGGCTCGTTCACGGCCATGACGGCGATCTACGACACGATGCAGTACGTCTCGCCGCAGATCCAGACGGTCGTGCTCGGACAGGCCGCGTCCGCGGCATCCGTCCTGCTCGCCGCCGGCGCGCCCGGCAAGCGTCTCGCCCTGCCCAACGCCCGCATCCTGATCCACCAGCCCGCGATGGGCGAGGCCGGTCACGGACAGGCGTCGGACATCGAGATCCAGGCCGCCGAGATCCTGCGCATGCGCACCTGGCTCGAAGAGACCATGGCCCGCCACACGGGTCAGGACGCGGCGAAGGTCAACAAGGACATCGATCGCGACAAGATCCTCTCGGCCCAGGAGGCGATGGAGTACGGCATCGTCGACCAGGTGCTGACCACGCGCAAGCGTCAGCCGGCGGCACTCACCGCCTGACG
>NZ_JARHXC010000004.1:0-4097 GCF_029222405.1 Microbacterium sp. Kw_RZR3
AACGGGGGGCGGGGGCGGCGACGGGACGACGTCAGCCGCGGAAGCCTGCGGGATTCGACAGCAGGTCGGCGAAGGCCAGCTCGGCGGGGCCGACGAGCATGAGGCGCGAGCGGAGGTGGGCGCGCTCGAGGCGGATCGTGCGCCCCTCGGCGCCCAGGGGGTGCACGCGCACCGCTTCGGCCAGGCGCTCGCGACTCA
The DNA here is from genome assembly GCF_029222405.1 of Microbacterium sp. Kw_RZR3. NCBI lineage: Bacteria > Bacillati > Actinomycetota > Actinomycetes > Micrococcales > Microbacteriaceae > Microbacterium > Microbacterium sp. Kw_RZR3. Next base: position 199 of record NZ_JARHXC010000004.1, read on the forward strand.
CCGACAGCAGGGCGCCCAGGTAGCCCGAGAGCACGACCGTCTCGGGGCTGAAGGCGTTGACGAAGTTCGTCAGCGCGACCGAGAGCACCTCGACCTGGCGGGTGACCTCGGCCATCACGCGGGGATCACGGGCCACCCCGAGCTCGACGTCGAGCTCGTCTTCGTCGAGCTTGCGGCGCCCGAGGAGCGGCTCGAGGAGGTCGAGGCTGACCTCGGCCTCGAGGCATCCCTTCCTCCCGCACACGCAGCGCCGACCCCGAGGGTCGACGACCGTGTGGCCGAGCTCGCCGGCGTAGCCCGAGGTTCCGCGCAGCAGGGTGCCGTCGATGATGAGCCCGCCGCCGATGCTGTGCATCGCGCCGCCGAGGTAGAGGAGGTTGCCGACGCCCACCCCGACGCCGAACCGCGACTCGGCGAGGGCACCGATGCTCGCGTCGTTGCCGGCCATGACCGGCATGCCGAGCTGATCGCTGAGGCGGGCGGCGACCGGGTCGCGCTTCCACCCGAGCGTCGGCGACACGAGGACCGAGCCGTTCGCGTTGACCAGACCCGGCACCGCGAGGCCGGCACCGACCACGCGGTAGTGGCGGTCGATGTCGGCGCGCATCGCCTCGACCGACGATTCGACGATCTGCACGAACCGGCGCGGCGAGGGAGCGCTCGCGGTGTCGTGGCGCAAGCGCGCGTGCACCACGCCGCCGAGTCCGACGAGTGCCACGGTCACCGCGTGCGGCTCGGCGCGCACGCTCAGGGCCGCGACGTGGTCTTCGGGTTCGATGTCGAGCGTGGGCCGCCCGACCTTGCCGGTGCGCTCCCCGCCCGGGGCTTCGCGGACGAGCCCCAGCTCGGTGAGCTCCATGACCAGGCCGGTCACGGTCGAGCGGTTCAAGCCGGTGGTGGCGCCGAGCTGCGCGCGTGAGAGCGCTCCCCGCGAGTGGAGGAGCGACAGCACGGACGCGAGGTTCTGCTGGCGGATCAGGTCGTTGGTCGTACGACCGGCCGGGGGTGCGAGCGGCGTCGCGGGCTCGAACACGGCAGGGGTCATGAGGGGCGCACCTCCCCCATCATCCCATCGGAGCCGCGCGGATGGGGAGCGGGCCCCGGGGCCACGCTCCCCATCCGATCACGCACCGCCGTTACGCCGCTTGTTGAAGATGTCGAATGCGACGGCCAGCAGCAGCACGATGCCCTTGATCGCCATCTGCCAGGCGGCATCCACACTGAGGATCGACAGACCCATGTTCAGCACGCCCATGACGAGGCCACCGACGACGGCGCCGATCACGGTGCCGATGCCGCCCTGGACGGCCGCTCCACCGATGAACACGGCGGCGATGGCATCCAGTTCGTAGTTCTGACCGGCGGATGCCACGGCGCCACCGGCGCGAGCGGTGCTGACCACGGCGGCCAGGCCCGCGAGCACGCCCATGTTCACGAAGATGAAGAAGTTGACCCACTTCGTCTTCACACCGCTCATCACGGCGGCGAACAGGTTGCCGCCCATTGCGTAGACGTGACGACCGAAGGTCGTGCGGTTGAGCACGAACGTGTAGGCGAGCACGAGCACGGCCAGGATGATCAGCACGATCGGGGTGCCGTTGTAGGCGGCGAGGGTGAAGGCGACCGCCATGATCGCGACCGCGGCGATGGCGTTCTTCGCCCAGAACGACCACGCGACCTCGCGGGGCAGCTCGAGGCGACGCAGCGTCGCCCGCGTCCGCAGCTGCTGGGCGATGAGCGCGACCACGGCGACGAAGCCGAGGACCACCGTCAGGGAGTCCCACACACCGACGTAACCGAGGATGGGCGGCAGCCAGCCGGCGCCGATGGCCGTGAAGCCGTCGGGCAGACCCGCGATGGTCCCGCCGGTCAGGAGCACCAGGGTCAGGCCGCGGAACAGCAGCATGCCGGCAAGCGTGACGATGAACGCGGGTATGCCGACGAAGGCGACCCAGAAGCCCTGCCAGGCACCGACGACGGCGCCGACGGCGAGCGAGAGGATCACGGCCAGCCACCACGGCAGGCCCCACTGGTTCATCGCGATCGCCGCGATCGCGCCGACCATGGCGACCACCGAGCCGACCGACAGGTCGATGTGCCCGGCGATGATGACCATGACCATGCCGATCGCGAGGATCAGCACGTAGGCGTTCTGCTGGATGAGGTTGTTGACGTTGCCCGGCATGAGCAGTCGCCCGCCGGTGAGCACCTGGAACAGCACGATGATGATGACCAGGGCGGCGAGGATGCCGAACTGACGGAAGTTGATGCGCGACAGGATGCCGCGGCGGCGCGGCCCGGGCTGGGTCGGCGCTTCGACCGTCTGGGTGGATGCGGTGGCCATTGCTGTCAGTTCCTTCCGGCGGTCATGTGCCGCATGAGCGTCTCTTGGGTGGCATCCGCGCGGCTGACCTCGCCCGTGATGCGTCCCTCGGAGATGGTGTAGATGCGGTCGGAGAGGCCGATGACCTCGGGCAGCTCCGACGAGATGACGATGACGGCCTTCCCCTGGGCCGCGAGTTCGTTGATGATTCCGTAGATCTCGTACTTCGCGCCGACGTCGATGCCGCGGGTGGGCTCGTCGAGGATGAGCACGTCGGGTCCGGTGAACATCCACTTCGACAGCACGACCTTCTGCTGGTTGCCGCCGGACAGGCGTCCGGTGATCGCGGCGACGCTGGGGGCCTTGATGTTCATCTTGTAGCGGTACGAGTCGGCGACCTTGTACTCGCGGTACCGGTCGACGACGCCCAGACGCGCGAGGCGCGCGAGGGCGGATGCCGAGACGTTGACCTGGATGTCGCCGATGAGGTTGAGGCCGTACTTCTTACGGTCCTCGGTGGCGTAGGCGATGCCGTGCTTGATGGCCGCGTCGACCGTGCGCACGTCGATCTGCTGGCCGTTCTTGTACACCTCGCCGGAGATCCCGGTTCCGTACATCCGGCCGAAGATGCTCATCGCGAGCTCGGTGCGGCCGGCGCCCATGAGTCCGGCGAAACCGACGATCTCGCCCGCGCGAACCATGAACGAGGCGTTGTCGATCACGACGCGTTCGGTGTCGACGGGGTGGTGAACGGTCCAGTTCTCGACGCGGAACAGCTCGTCACCGATGTCGGGCTCGCGCGGCGGGAAGAGGCTGTTGAGGTCGCGGCCGACCATGGCGCGGATGATGCGCCCCTCGTCGGTCTCGGGGTCGTCGCGGAGCATGGTCTCGATCGTCCGGCCGTCGCGGATGATCGTGATGCGGTCGGCGATGCGGAGCACCTCCTTCAGCTTGTGGCTGATGATGATGCAGGTGATGCCCTGGTCGCGGAGCTGATCGATGAGGTCGAGCAGGTGCGCGGAGTCGTCGTCGTTCAGTGCAGCGGTGGGCTCGTCGAGGATGAGGAGCTTGACCTCCTTGGCCAGCGCCTTCGCGATCTCGACGAGCTGCTGCTTGCCGACGCCGATCTCGTAGATCTTCGTCGCGGGGTTCTCGCGCAGTCCCACGCGCTTGAGCAGCTGGGCGGCCGCGGTGTTCGTCGCGTTCCAGTCGATGACGCCGCGCTTGGCCTTCTCGTTGCCGAGGAAGATGTTCTCGGCGATCGACAGGTACGGGCTGAGGGCCAGCTCCTGGTGGATGATGACGATGCCGGCCGCTTCGCTGTCGTTGATCGAGCGGAACGCCATCTCCTCACCCTCGAGGGTGATGCTGCCCTCGAAGCTGCCGGCCGGGTAGACGCCGCTCAGCACCTTCATGAGGGTGGACTTGCCGGCGCCGTTCTCGCCGCAGATCGCGTGCACCTCGCCCCGGTGCACGTCGATCGAGACATCGGCGAGCGCCGGGATGCCGTTGAACGACTTCGAGATCCCCGACATGCGCAGGATCGGTTCGGTCATGGTTGTCCCTCCGTCAGGGA
>NZ_JARHXC010000050.1:0-3848 GCF_029222405.1 Microbacterium sp. Kw_RZR3
CACAGAAACACGCTCTGCACGCGTTTCCGTGAGCAAACAGCGTTTATGCGACGAACCGGTGCCGCGGGAGCGCTCGCGCGACAGCTCAGCGCCGCACCAACGCCATCGCAACGGCTCGGCGCCACGCGAACGCCAGCGCAACGGCCCCGGCGCCGCGGCAACGCCCGTGCGACGGCTCGGGCCGGCGGGACGCCCGCGGGGCGCGGGTCACGCCCGGCGTGGACGTACCGATGCCCCTCCTGCGCGCCAAGAACGGGAGGGGCATCGGATTCGAAGGGCTCACCCCGCCCGCGCGGGAGGCGGGACGGGGCGAGCGGAATCAGGCGCGCTGCAGGCGGTAGCGCAGGGCCGCGAGCTCGGCGCGGAGGGCGGCGGGAAGGTGCGAACCGAAGGTGTCGAAGAACTCCTCGGTCAGGTCGGCCTCGGCGAGCCACGAGTCACGGTCGATCGCGAACAGCTCATCGAGGTCGGTGGCGGGGATCTCGAGACCCGACAGGTCGAGGTCGTCCACGCGGGGCAGGCGGCCGATCGGGCTGTCCACGGCGTCGACCTGTCCGTCGACGCGGCGGATGATCCAGTCGATCACGCGGGCGTTGTCACCGAAGCCGGGCCAGAGGAAGCGGCCGTCGTCGCCCTTGCGGAACCAGTTGACCTGGAAGATGCGCGGAGCCCGGTCGAAGCGGAGCTTCTGGCCGACGTTCAGCCAGTGGCCGAAGTAGTCGCCCATGTTGTAGCCGCAGAAGGGCAGCATCGCGAACGGGTCGCGGCGCAGCTCGCCAACGGTTCCCTCCTGCGCGGCGGTCTTCTCCGAAGACACCGTCGAGCCGAGGAAGACGCCGTGCGACCAGTCCGTGGCCTCGACGACGAGCGGGACGTTCGTCGCGCGGCGTCCGCCGAACAGGATGACGTCGAGAGGAACGCCCTCGGGGGCCTCCCAGTCCTGCGCGATCTGCGGGCACTGCGCGGCGCCGACCGTGAAACGCGAGTTGGGGTGCGCGGCGGGGCGGCCCGACGCGGGCGTCCAGGGCTTGCCCTCCCAGTCGATGAGCTGCGGGGGCGCCTCGTCGGTCAGGCCCTCCCACCAGACGTCGCCGTCGGGGCGGAGCGCGACGTTCGTGAAGATCGTGTTGCCCCACAGCGTCTCGATCGCGGTCACGTTCGTGGACTCACCGGTGCCGGGAGCGACACCGAAGAAGCCGGCTTCGGGGTTGATCGCCCAGAGCCGCCCGTCCTCACCCGGACGGATCCAGGTGATGTCGTCTCCGAGGGTCTCGACGCGCCACCCGGGGATCGTCGGACGGAGCATCGCGAGGTTGGTCTTGCCGCAGGCCGAGGGGAACGCGGCGGCGACGTGGTACGCCTTGCCCTTCGGGTCGATCACGCGGATGAGGAGCATGTGCTCGGCCAGCCAGCCCTCGTCGCGACCGATGACGGAGGCGATGCGCAGGGCGAAGCACTTCTTGGCGAGGATCGCGTTGCCGCCGTAGCCCGAACCGAACGACCAGACCTCGAGGGTGTCGGGGAAGTGGACGATGTACTTCTCGTCGTTGCACGGCCACGCGACGTCGGACTCGCCCGGCGCGAGCGGCGCGCCGACCGAGTGCACGGTCTTCACCCACGGAGCCCCCGCGGCGATCTGTTCGGTGACGGCGCTGCCCACGCGGGTCATGACGCCGATGGATGCCACGGCGTAGGCGCTATCGGTGATCTGGACGCCGATGTGGCTGAGGGGGCCGCCGACGGCGCCCATCGAGAAGGGGACGACGTACATCGTCCGGCCGCGCATGGAGCCCTCGAAGACGCCGTTCAGCGTCTCGCGGATCTCGGCCGGGGCGATCCAGTTGTTGGTGGGGCCGGCATCCTCTTCGCGCTCGGACGCGATGTAGGTGCGCGACTCGAGGCGGGCGACGTCGCCGGGGTGCGAACGCGCGAGGTAGGAGCCCGGGCGCCACTCGGGGTTGAGCTTGATGAGCTTGCCCTCGTCGACCATCTCGCGAAGGAGCGCGTCGTTCTCGGCGGCGGAACCGTCGACCCAGTGGATACGGTCGGGCTGCGTGAGGGCGGCGACCTGGTCGACCCAGGCGAGGAGGCCGGGCATGCCGGGACCGTCGACGTCAGGACGCGCGCCGTAACCGGGGCGGGCGACGGGAGCGGTCGCGGCGGCGCGGCCGGTGGGGCGGGCGAAGATGTCGGCGAGGGCCATGTCGTCTCCTTTGAGCGGAATTCTGTGGTGTTCCCCCACTCTGACGGGCACTCGATCGATCTTTAAGACGAATCTGCTCGTAAAAATTGAAGATCTTTCGATATGGTCAAGGAATGGCCTCGTCGCTCGAACTGACCACGCTCGGACACCGCATCCGCCACCACCGACTCGCGCGCGGGCTCACCCTGGACGAACTCGGCGCGCTGGTGGGCGTCGCGGGCAGCCAGCTCAGCCTGATCGAGAACGGTAAGCGCGAGCCGAAGCTCTCCCTCCTGCAGGAGATCGCCCGCGCGACCGAGACCGAGGTCACCGAGCTGCTCTCGACCGAGCCGCCGAACCGGCGCGCGGCGCTCGAGATCGAGCTCGAGCGCGCGCAGTCGAGCCCGTTCTTCCAGCAGCTCGGCATCCCTCCCATGAAGGTGACCAAGGGCACCAGCGACGAGACGATCGAAGCCGTGCTCGGCCTGCACCGCGAATTGCAGCGCCGGGAGCGCGAGACGATCGCGAGCCCCGAAGAGGCGCGGCGCGCGAACACCGAGATGCGCCTGCGCATGCGCGCGGTCGACAATCACCTGCCGGACATCGAGAAGCTGGCCGAGAAGCAGCTCAAGGCCGCGGGTCATTCCTCCGGCGCCCTGACCCACCGCACGGTGAGCATCATGGCCGAGCAGTTGGGCTTCGAGCTGATCTACGTCAGCGACCTCCCCCACTCGGCCCGCTCGGTCACCGACCTCGAGAACGGACGCATCTACCTTCCCCCGGCATCCATTCCCGGTGGCCACGGTCTGCGCTCGATGGCCTTGCAGGCGATGGCCCACCGTCTGCTCGGGCACCGGCCACCCACCGACTACGCGGACTTCCTGCAGCAGCGCCTCGAGATCAACTACTACGCCGCCTGCTGTCTCATGCCCGAAACGAGCTCCGTCGCGTTCCTCGCTCAGGCGAAGAAGGACCGCAACCTCGCCGTCGAAGACTTCCGTGACGCGTTCGGCGTCACGCACGAGGCCGCCGCGATGCGGATGACGAATCTCATGACGGCGCATCTCGGCATCCGTCTGCATTTCCTCCGCGTGGACGGCGACGGGGCCATTTCGCGCGTGTACGAGAACGACGGCCTCCCCCTGCCCACCGACGTGACCGGGTCGGTCGAGGGGCAGATCGTGTGCAAGAAGTTCTCGGCGCGATCGGCCTTCGACGAGCACAACCGCACCACCGAGCACTACCAGTACACCGACACCCCCGCCGGGACGTTCTGGTGCTCGACCCAGACCGGCTCGACATCCGACGGTGACTTCTCGATCACCGTGGGGGTGCCCTTCGACGACGCGCGCTGGTTCCGCGGCCGCGAGACCTCGACGCGCGGCGTCTCACGCTGCCCCGACGAGTCGTGCTGCCGTCGCCCCGACTCCGAGGCGGCCGAACGCTGGTCGGGCAAGGCGTGGCCGAGCGCCCGCGTGCACCGGCACATGTTCTCGCCGCTCCCCCGCGGTATGTTCCCCGGCGTCGACGACGCCGAGGTGTTCGCGTTCCTGGACCGGCACGCGGGCGACTGACTGTCGCGAGGTCCATGCCACCGGCCGTGCGAAACTCCCGAGAAACGTGGCGAGACATCCCCCACGGGACCGATTCAGCCGCCACCGGCACC
>NZ_JARHXC010000051.1:0-44040 GCF_029222405.1 Microbacterium sp. Kw_RZR3
CACCACGCCCGACGGCACACCACGCCCGGCCCGCACGCCATTCGTGCTCGGCCGGAGCGCAGCTCACCCCCGGGCAGCCCACCACTCCCGAAGACGCCGCTCGGCCTCTTCTTCGCCGAGCACGCCTTCGTCGAGTCGCAGGTCGAACAGGAAGCGATACGCCTCACCGACCTCGCGGCCCGGCGTCAGCCCCAGCACCTCCTGGATGCGGTTGCCGTCGAGCTCTGGCCGGATCGCGTCGATCTCCTCCTGCTCGCGGAGGGCGGCGATGCGGGATTCGATGTCGTCGTAGGCGGATGCCAAGCGCTGGGCCTTGCGCTTGTTCCGCGTGGTCACGTCCGCCCGCGTGAGGATGTGCAGCCGCTCGAGCTCGTCACCCGCATCGCGGACGTAACGGCGCACCGCGGCATCCGTCCACGCGCCTTCCGCGTAGCCGAAGAAGCGCAGGTGCAGCTCGATCAGGCGCGAGACGGTCGTCGTGGTCGCGGCGTCGAACCGCAGCGCCTGCAGGCGCTTGCGCGCCATCCGCGCACCCTTGATGTCGTGGTGGTGGAAGGTGACGCCGCCGCCGGGCTCCAGTCGCCGGGTCGCGGGCTTGCCGATGTCGTGCAGCAGGGCCGCGAGGCGGAGGGGCACGTCGGGCGCGGCATCCGGGTTCCGCTCCTTCTCGAGCGCGATGGCCTGCCGCAGCACCGTGAGCGAGTGCTCGTACACGTCTTTGTGGTGGTGGTGCTCGTCGACCTCGAGCCGCAGCGCGGGGACCTCGGGGAGGAACTCGTCGATCAGCCGCGTCTCGACCAGGACCCGGATGCCACGCACCGGGTCATCCGTCTGCAGAAGCCGCACGAGCTCGGCCTGGACCCGCTCGGGACTGACGATCTGGAGCGTCTGCCGCAGCGCGCTCACCGCGTCGAGGGTGTCGGGGTCGATCGCGAACTCGAGCTGCGACGAGAAGCGCGCCCCGCGCAGCATGCGCAGCGGGTCATCGCCGAAGCTCACGGCCGGGTCGATCGGGGTGCGCAGGCGTCCGGCGAGGAGGTCTTCGACGCCGCCGGTCGGGTCGACGAGCGTCCGCGCGGGGACGCGCAAGGCCATCGCGTTGACGGTGAAGTCGCGACGGGTGAGGTCGGCCTCGAGCGTGTCACCGAACTCCACCGTGGGCTTGCGGGTGACGCCGTCGTAGCTGTCGGCGCGATAGGTCGTGATCTCGACCTGCTCGCCCTGGACGCGCGCGCCGATCGTGCCGAAGGCCCGTCCCACGTCCCACTGCACCGACGAGACGGGCTTCACGAGCGCGAGGATCTCGTCGGGGCGGGCGTCGGTGGTGAAGTCGAAGTCGTGGGTGAGGCGTCCGAGCAGCGCATCGCGCACCGGTCCGCCCACGATCGCGAGATCGCGGCCCTCATCGGCGAAGACGCGGGCCAGCGTGGCGACCACGGGATGCGCGGCGAGCTCTTCGAGGCGCGCGAGACCCTCGGCCATGTTCAGCATGCTTCGAGCCTATCCGGGGCCGCCGACAGCACCGCAGCGGTGCCGCCTCCGGTTGAGTGTCCAAGACACGCCGTATCGCACCCCGCAGTTGCGGCGTGTCGTGGACACTCAACAGGCGGGGGCCCTACGCGTCGACGAAACGGAGGAAACCGGTCACGATGAGCTCACGCACGCGGGGGAGGAGGTCGGCGCGGAGGTCATCGGCATCCACCTCCAGAAGCTCCGCGATCGCACCGACCAGCGGTCCCACGGCGAGGTCTCCGTCGCACGCGCCGACGAGGGCGGCGAGCGCCGGGTCGACCTCGATCGTGCGACCGAAGCCTCCGCCCTGGCGCAGTTCGATCACCGACGGAGACTCCTCTCCGGGCCGGTGGTGCCGGGCCTCCGTGACGTCGGACGCCACACGAAGGGTCGCGGCGGCCAGTCCGTCGTCGTCGAGCAGGGCGGCGCGGTCGTGCTCCTCGAGGCACGCGGCCAGGTGCGGACCGAACGCCGCCTCGCCGCCGCCGGCGACCCGCTCGTAGCGCGCCAACGTCGGAGCCCCGGCGAGCGGTCGACGCAGGAGCACGTACCCGAAGCCGATCCCCGTGACCCCGCGCCGATCGAAGTCCTCGAGCCACGCGTCGATCAGGCGGGCATAGGCGGGTGTGCCCGGCACGGTTCCGCCATCGCGCACCCAGAGCTCGGCGTAGGCGAGCGGGTCCAGCACCTCGCGCTCGATCACCCACGCGTCCAGCTCGGGATCGACCCATCCCCTCACGCGGTCGAGTCCGCTCTCGTCCACGCGGTACTCCCAGTTCCCGAGCGACTGCGCCACTCCGCCCGGCGCGAGGTGAGCTCCGACCCCGCGGATGACCGAGGCGACGAGCGCGTCGCCCTCGAGGCCCCCGTCGCGGTACTCGTAGGCCGGAACCCCCGCCACACGCGGGGTGATGACGAACGGGGGATTGGATGCCACCCGCTCGAACAGCTCTCCCTCGACGGGTTCGAAGAGCGAACCGTGCCGCGTCTCGATCCCGTCGACGTCGTTCAGGAGGGCGTTCAGGCGCGTGAACCGCAACGCCCGTTCGGAGATGTCGGTGGCGACCACTCGCGGCACCAGGCGACGCAGGCGGAGAGCCTGGATGCCACACCCCGTGCCGATGTCGAGAGCCGAGGCGGCACGCCAGGTGACCTGCAACCGAGCGAGCGTCTGAGACGCCCCACCGACGCCCAACACATGATCCTCGGGAAGAGGGCCGCCCAGCGCCGCCTCGTCGAGGTCGCTCGCGATCCACCACTCCTCCTCGCCGTCCGCGTCGGCGATGGCCTGCGGGCGGACGAGAACGGTCGGCGCCACGGTGTCTCCGTCCTCAACGGCGAGGCCCAGAGTGACGGCTCCCGCAATCCCGACTGACGGCAGGGCAGCTGCGAGGTCGTCGCGCCTCACCGAACGACCGAGCCCCCACAGGCGCCCCAGCACCGCGAGCGGATCGCGCCGGTCGCCCAGCGCGCGCATCGCGGGGCCGAGCAGTCCGCGTGCGACGGCGTCGTCGGCTCGCGGACCCCACGCGCTCCTCAGCTCGGCGCTGCGGTAGCCCGCCGCCCGCAGGTCGTCGGCGAGGAGGCGGCACAGCGTCGGATCGGGTTCGGGAAGCACCGCTCCATTCAACCGTCTTCGCGAGGCTATCGGGGGGCTCCGAGGTGGGCGGCCCTAGACTCGTCGCGGTGCGAGACCCCTCGCCCACCGACGCTCGTATGACCGTGATCTCCCAGCCCTCTGGCTCACCCGTGCTGCGGCGCCCTCTCACGCGCCGGCTGCTGGCGACCCTCGCGGCAACCGCCCTCGCGCTGGGTATGGCCGCGCCCGCCGCCGCCGTGGCTGCTCCGACGGCCACGCCGACGCCCTCCGCCACGGCGAGCGCCGCACCGCTGCTCGCCGTCGCTCCGGCGGCCAACGGCATCCTGCGTAGCGGAGACGCACTCACCGCGACCGCGACCCGAGCGAACCCCAGCGGGGGAAGCGCCCTCCCTGCCTCCTCCGTGGCCCTGTCGATCGGCACACAGGCCCTGGCCGACGACTCGGCGCTCACGCGCTGGCTCGACGGTGATTCGACGGGCGTGACGCTCCAGCAGATCGCCACCGGGATTCTGGATGCCACTCCCTCCGGCGCGCAGGCGTCGACGACGTTCAGCGTGCCCGCGACCGATGCCGCGGTGGCCGGGCGGGCGGCCGGTGTGTACCCGCTCCTCGCCCGCACGGCCGACGGCCTCACGGCGCTCAGCGTCGTGGTGGTGACCGCCGACGGGGGAACGCCGACGCCCCTGGGGCTGGTCGTCCCGATCACCGCCTCCCCGATGACCCGCGGCCTGCTCACCGCGAACGAGCTCGTCGATCTGACGGCGGTCGACGGTCCGCTCTCGGCCCAGCTCGACGCCGTCGACGGCACGCGGGCGACCCTGGCGATCGACCCGGCGATCGTGGCATCCATCCGCGCACTGGGCTCGTCGGCACCTCCCACCGCCGTGGCGTGGCTGCAGAGACTGCTGTCGCTGCCCAACGAACGCTTCGCTCTGCAGTTCGGCGACGCCGACCTGGCATCGCAACTGCGCGCCGGGCTCACGGCGCCCCTCGCCCCGACCTCGCTCCAGTCGTACATGACCGCGAGCGATTTCACGCAGCCCCCTGCGGTCGCGAGCCCGTCGCCGGATCCCTCCGCGACCCCCGGTCAGCCGACGCTCCCCGACCTGGCGACCCTCCTCGACATCGGCTCTTCAACTCCGTCGGTGTATTGGCCGGCCTCCGGCTCCGCGGGTGCCGACACGGTGGCCGCTCTCGGCGGTCAGGGGACCGCGGATGCCCCCACACGAGTCCTGGTTCCCTCGAGCACCGTCGCCGGTGCGGGCGAGGCCGTCCCGGCGAACGCCAGCGTCGGAGGAGTGTCCACCCCCGTGTACGACGCCGAGGTCTCGGCGGCGCTGACCCGCGCGGCCGGCGAGAACGACACCACCCGACGGGGAGCCGACCTCGCCGCAGCGCTCGGCTATCTCGCCTTCGCGCGCACAGCGAACGCCGACCGCCCCGTCCTCGCCGTCCTCGACCGCGGCACGGACCGATCGCGTGGGAGCCTGCGCGCCACCATGACGGCCGTCACGACCGCGCCGGGCTTCACCGGGACGACCCTCGACGCGATCGCCGGGCAGCCGGCATCCGCGATCTCGCTCGTCGACGCTGCGGTCGACAGCACGCTCGTCGACGACGTGACGAACCTCGTCGCCGACGAGCAGGTCATCGACCGCTTCGCGACGATCCTCGAGCAGCCCGACCTGCTCACCGGTCGCGAGCGCGCCGAGGTCCTCCAGGTGCTGAACGTGGGATGGACAGGGGATGCCGCCCGCACGGCCGTCTCCGACCATCGCGCCGCGACACAGACCACGCTGAACGCGGTCGGCATCCTGTCGTCGGACTTCCGCCTGGTGAGCTCGAGCGCGCCGCTGCGTCCATGGGTGCGCAACGACCTCCCGTGGCCGATCTCGGTCGTGCTCGCGGTCCGCCCCGACGATGCGCGACTCCGGGTGCAGGATCGCACCCCCGTCGAGGCCCAGGCCTCGGCGAACACGCGCGTCGAAGTGCCCGTCGAGGCGCGACTGGCCAACGGCGAGGTCAGCGTCGCCCTGCAGCTCTACAGCCCCACGGGAGAGCCCGTCGGCGCCCCGCAGGTCGTCGACGTCGAAGTGCGCGCCGAGTGGGAGAGCATCGGCCTCATTGTCGTGATCGTGCTCGTCGTGGTCTTCCTCGGCGTGGGCGTGATCCGTACCCTCGCACGTCGACGGCGCGCCGCCGCCGGCCAGGAACCAGAGCCGACACCCGACGACGAGCCGGCCGACGGACGCGCGCCCGCCGAGGGCGATGCCGTCGACGACGACCCCACCGCCCCCCACGCCTCCGAGGAGTCCCGCCCGTGAGCAGCATCGGTCGCGCGAGCGTCCTCATCGGGGCGGGCACCGTCGTCTCGCGGGTCAGTGGCCTGCTCCGCACGATCGTGCTCGTCGCCGCGATCGGATCCTTCGGCGGCGCCGGCGACGCGTTCGCCGTCGCGAACCAGCTGCCCAACAACATCTACGCGATCATCTCGACCGGCCTGCTGACCGCCGTCGTCGTCCCGCAGATCGTCAAGGCCGCAGCGCACGCCGACGGCGGCCAAGCGTTCATCTCGAAGCTCTTCACGCTCGGGACGGTCGGGCTGCTCGGCGCGACCGCCCTCGCGATGATCGCCGCGCCGTTCCTCGTGCAGGTGTACGCGAGCAAGTTCACACCGGACCAACTCGCGCTGTCGACGGCGTTCGCCTATTGGTGCCTGCCGCAGATCTTCTTCTACGGCCTTTATGCGCTACTCGGTGAGATCCTCAATGCTCGACGGGTGTTCGGCCCGTACACGTGGGCACCCATCGTCAACAACATCGTCTCGATCGCCGGTTTCGGCGCGTTCATCCTGATCTTCGGCGGTCCCCAGACCCGGGTGGATGCCTGGACACCGAGCATGATCGCGGTGCTGGCGGGAACGGCGACGGCGGGCATCGTCGTTCAGACCCTCGTGCTGTTGTTCTTCTGGCGGCGGGCCGGCTTGGCGCTGCGGCCGGACTTCCAGTGGAAGGGCGTGGGCCTGCGCCACATCGCCCGACTGGCCGGGTGGACGTTTCTCATGGTCGTCGCGGGTCAACTCGCCGGCATCGTGCAATCCAACGTGCTCTCTGGCGCCTCTGGGGAGGACCCGGCGATCTTCGCGTCACAGAACGCCTGGCTCCTCTTCATGCTCCCGTACTCGATCATCGTGCTCTCGATCGGGACGCCGTACTTCACGCAGCTCAGCGAGCACGCGGCATCCGGACGGCACGACGAGGTGCGGGCCGACATCGCTCGCAGCATTCGTACGCTCGGGTTCTTCATCGTCGTGGCCGCTGCCGCCCTCGCCGTGGCCGCGGTACCCGCCAGCCGCATCTTCACCAACGGCGCCGAGCAGGCGACCGCCGCGGCTCCGGTGCTCCTGTGCTTCCTGCTCTGCCTGGTGCCTCTGGCCGTCCTGTTCGTCGTGCAGCGGACCTTCTACGCGTACAACGACACCCGGACCCCGTTCTTCTTCACGCTGCTGCAGTGCGCTCTCGTGGCCGGTGGCGCGGTACTCGCGGGCCTCCTCCTCGATCGCAGCGTCCTCGCCGCGGGGGTGGCCCTCACCCAATCCTTCGCCAGCATCGTGCAGGTCATCGTCGCGAGCGTGCTGCTGCACCGGCGCCTCGGCGGGATCGGGACTGCCGCATGGCTCCCCGCGCTGGTCAAGTTCACCCTCGCGTCGCTTCCGGCCGCGATGGCCGGATTCGTCGTTCTCTCACTCCTCGGGGGATCGACCGGCTGGATGACGACGAGCTCTCTCGCCGGAGCGGTCGGAGCCGGCCTGATCGGAACCGTCGTGCTGGCGGTGTACGTCGGCATCCTGGCCCTCTTCCGCACCCCCGAGGTGGCGTCGGCGTTCTCACTCGTGCGCCGGTTCCTGCCCCGACGCTAGCCCTCAGCCCCGCGGAATACCCCGGGGCTACCATGGGTTTCATCCGACGGAATCAACGAGAGGAAGGCGCAATCGTGCGTCACGTCATCATCATCGGGTCGGGTCCTGCCGGCTACACGGCCGCCATCTACGCCGCCCGGGCGAACCTCGAGCCCCTCGTCGTCGCGAGCTCCGTCGAAGCCGGCGGCGACCTCATGAACACGACCGAGGTCGAGAACTTCCCCGGGTTCCCCGACGGCATCCAGGGCCCCGACCTCATGGCCAAGATGCAGGCGCAGGCCGAGCGTTTCGGCGCGGAGGTCCTGTACGACGACGTCGTGTCGCTCGACCTCGAAGGACCCGTCAAGAAGGTCACGCTCGGCAGCGGCAAGGTCGAAGAGGCCGTCTCGGTCATCTACGCGACCGGCTCCGCCTACCGCAAGCTCGGCCTCGAGGGTGAAGACCGGCTCTCCGGCCGCGGCGTCTCGTGGTGCGCCACGTGCGACGGATTCTTCTTCCGCGACCGCACGATCGCCGTCGTCGGCGGCGGCGACTCCGCCATGGAAGAAGCCAACTTCCTCACGAAGTTCGCGTCGAAGGTGTACATCATCCACCGCAAGGACACCCTGCGTGCCTCGAAGATCATGCAGGAGCGCGCTTTCGCGAACCCCAAGATCGAGTTCATCTGGAACAGCGCGGTCGACGAGATTCTCGGCGACGAGGCCGTCTCCGGCGTCCGCCTGCGCTCGACCGTCGACGACACCACGCGCGAGCTGCCGCTCGACGGCCTGTTCGTCGCGATCGGAAACGACCCGCGCACGCACCTCGTGCACGACAAGCTCCAACTCACCGACCAGGGCACCATCTGGGTCGACGGACGCTCGTCCCGCACCTCGGTCGAGGGCGTCTTCGCCGCCGGTGACGTGATCGACCCCACCTACCGCCAGGCGATCACCGCGGCCGGCAGCGGCACGGTGGCGGCCCTCGACGTGGAGCACTTCCTCGCGGCACGCGGTGAGGCCGGCGAACCGGCTGTCGCCGACAGCCTCATCGAGGGCCTGCCCGACGCTGCGGTGGTCTGAGGAACAATTCGACGCCCTCGGGCGTTTCACCAACTGACGCTCTCACTAAGGAGAAAAGCACATGACCGCCAAGGCGACGACCTCCGCGACCTTCGAGCAGGACGTCCTGCAGGCCGACGGACCCGTTCTCGTGGACTTCTGGGCCGAGTGGTGTGGACCGTGTCGCATGGTCGCCCCCGTGCTCGACGAGATCCAGTCCGAGAACTCGGGCAAGATCACGATCCTCAAGCTCAACGTCGATGAGAACCCCGACCTCGCGATGAAGTACCAGATCACCTCGATCCCCGCGATGAAGGTGTTCCAGGGCGGCGAGGTCAAGACGACCATCATCGGCGCGAAGCCCAAGTACGCGCTCGAGCAGGACCTCGCGCCGTTCATCGGCTGAGTCCCCTCGCGAATCGGATCCCCGGCGCTTCGGCGTCGGGGATCCGTCGTTTCCGGCGGCGTATCGCCGCGGGGGTCGCAAGGACAATGGATGCCGAGCAGGGCCCGCGCTCGATCACGCCCGGGGTGCGCTGGGGTGAGGCCCACGGAGGCTTCATCATCGACGCGGCGGGGGAGAGGACGCTACGGGGTCGCGCTTCGGGGTTTGCGTCGCGCAGACCCGTGTCTTACCGGGGTGTGCACCGCGCGCGGTGTGCGCCGTGCACGGATCGCGTCGTGCGGGGGTGGGCGCCGTGCGCGGCTTGCGCTTTGCGTGGACCGCGGAATGTACGCCGCGCGGTCCCAACGTCGTACCGGGAGTGCGGCGCGTCAGGCGCCTGAGGGCCGTCAGGAGGCGTCGAGGCGCACGCTGGCATCCCAGCGCCGGTGTGGCTCTTCTTCGCCCAGGATGCGCCACACAGCGCGCGTGAGCGGGGGATAGTCGAGAGCGATCTGCCGCAGGACGCGGTAGTTGCGCGCACGGTTCGGGCGCTGCCCGCCGTTCTCGGCGATGTTGTCGGCCCGCAGCGTCAGGACGACGAGCTCATCGACGCTCGGAAGGTCTTCCATGAAGTCCCACGGGTCTTCGCCACCGCGCAGCCGCTCATGGATGAGCACTGCCAGTTCGTCGGATGCCTCTGCCCGCAGCAGTTCTAGACTCGCCCGCCGGGGCGGGTCTTGCTCGTTCGCGGTCACCTTTCAAGGGTACGCGCGACCGGCGACACCCGGCGCTGTCCGTCAGCCGGTGTAGCCCTCTTCGCCCAGGGCGGAAAGGATGCGATTCAGGTCCTGAATCGAAGCGAAATCAATGCTGATCTGGCCTTTCTTTGCCGTCAGCGAAACGCGTACTTTGGTGTCGAGTCGGTCACCGAGCCGCTCCGCGACGTCGTCGAGACCGGAACGTCGCGACCCTGCCTTCGGCTTCTGACGCGCGGGCGAGACCCCCGGCATCTTGGCCGCTGCTTCCGCCGCGCGCACGGAAAGATCCTCGTTGACGATCTTGTCGGCGAGCTTCTGCATCTCCTGCGGGTCGTCGAGCGACAGGATCGCGCGTGCGTGCCCCGCGCTGAGTACTCCCGCCGCCACCCGCTGCTGAACAGGCACAGGGAGCTTCAGCAAGCGAATGGTGTTGCTGATCTGTGGACGAGAGCGACCGATACGAGTGGCCAACTCCTCTTGGGTGATGCCGAAGTCCTCGAGGAGTTGCTGGTAGGCGGACGCCTCTTCGAGAGGGTTGAGCTGCGAGCGGTGGAGGTTCTCGAGGAGCGCGTCGCGCAGGAGATACTCGTCGTCGGTCTCGCGAACCACGGCGGGGATGGACTCGAGGCCCGCCTCCCTCGAAGCGCGCGTCCGGCGCTCGCCCATGATCAGTTCATAGGTGCCGTCGCCCTTGTCGCGGACGACCACGGGCTGGAGCACCCCGAACTCACGCACGGAGTGCACGAGCTCCGCGAGGTCTTCGGGGTCGAAGTGCGTACGTGGCTGGCGAGGGTTGGGGACGATCGCCTTGGGGTCGATGTGTACGAGACGAGCGCCCGGCACCGAAACGAGGTCGTCCGCAGGCGAAGCCGCGTCCGTTCCAGCGGGGGATGCCGTCTGGGCCGACGAATCCTTCGCCGGCGCGCCGGGAAAGAACACGTCGACCGGACGCGCCTCCGATGCCTCCGCCGTGGGGATCAGGGCGCCGATACCGCGCCCGAGTCCGGTCCTCTTCGCCATCAGGAGCCCTTCGTCGTGGTGTCGCGGTTGACGATCTCGACCGCGGCTTCGCGGTAGGCGATGGCGCCCGCTGACTGGCCATCGTACGCGATCACGGTCTGCCCGAAGCTCGGTGCCTCCGAAACGCGCACAGAGCGGGGGATCACGGTATCGAGCACTTCGTCCGTGAAGTGGGAACGCACCTCGTCGGCCACCTGCTGAGCCAGACGGGTACGCCCGTCATACATGGTGAGGAGGATCGTGGAGACATGCAGCGTCGGATTGAGATGCTTCTGGATCATCTGAACGCTGCCGAGAAGCTGGCTCAACCCCTCCAGCGCGTAGTACTCGCACTGAATCGGGATCATGACCTCGTCGGCCGCCGTGAACGCATTGATGGTGAGCAGACCCAGCGACGGGGGACAGTCGATGATGACGAAATCGAGATAATTGCCATCGATCGCGAGGTAGTCGCGCAGCGCTCCCCGAAGACGGTGCTCGCGAGCGACCTGTGAGACCAGTTCAATCTCGGCGCCCGCCAGGTGGATGGTGCTGGGCGCGCACAGGAGGTTCGGTGACTCGGGACTCGTCTGGACGATATCCGCGAGAGGCACCTCGTTGATCAGAACGTCGTAGATGCTCGCGGTTTCTGCGTTGTGAGCGACCCCCAGCGCCGTAGAGGCATTCCCCTGCGGGTCGAGGTCGACCACCAGCACGCGCGCTCCCACAGACGCGAGAGCGGCGGCGATGTTCACGGCCGTCGTCGTCTTGCCGACGCCGCCCTTCTGGTTCGACACCGTGAAGACGCGCGTACGCCCGGAGAGTTCGACCTTCGCGCTCTCGAGCGCCCGACGCCGCGCGGACAGATCAGCGATCTCGCGTGCGATGGGGGAGTCATAGAACGAGGATGACGATGGCGTTTCGTCGGACTGTTTCACGTGAAACGCTCTCCCTTGCCGTCGCCGAACTCGCCCAGTCTACCCGCGAGGCGGTCGCGACGATCGCCGAGCGCCGGTTATCCACAGAGTGGTGGGCGAGGTTCGAGCCCACTTCCTGGGGGTGGTTGGGATGCCATTGTCTGCCTCGCCCACCCCAAGGCGCGGTCTTGTGGAGGTCGCCGGGGCGGTAAGACGCTGTGGACTTCAGCGAGAGTGGCTAAGTCGCAGCCTGGTGTCGCGAGGCGTCAGCACCCTGCCACCGTGAAGTGCCGCCTGCCACGAGCGACTCACAGAGTAGCAAGTGACGACCACCGAGTCCTGACTGCCGAGCCCCAAGCACCAAGCACCAACTCGGGAGCGCGAAGCGTCGAGCGGCGAGCCCTGAGTGCAAGGTCTCGCGTGAGCAACGTCGGCGGTGCGCTCTGTGCTCGTATTCTGCGACATGCGCCGCGGGGGAGGACGAGCGACCCAACCAGGAGCCAAGGCGTGTCAAGACCACAGAGTTCGAGTGCACAGAGAACACGCGGAGGATCGCAATCAGCTCTGTTTCGCCGATCGAGCAACTCACCACGGGTCGCGAATCTCGCTGCCTGCCGGGCGAAGCAGTCCAGCAGGCTTCTTGCACGCCGTGCGTGGCCGGCGCGCCAGCGATCACGGCCACACGGCACTCACTGTGCCATGTCGACCAGCCTCGACGCGCGAGGAGTAGTCAGAACAGACAGGGGTGCTTCATGCAGCGCAGACAGCCCGGCTGGCATCGCAAAGGCTCGAACAGTCGGCGTTTCTCGCGATAGACCGTCGACCTCGTTCGACGAGGGAGACACAACCAACCGGACTCCTCCAGCGCCACTCTGACGTGAGCGAGATCGACCGGGGAGCGACTGGATGCATGACCCATTGAAGTGATCGGTTCTCGTTACGTGAACTCGATCAACTCTCCGCCGCTGGGGAGACTTTCCGGCTCCCGGCAACGTCCTGCACTCTTTCCCACGCGTGGGCACATCCCGCGCAGCGAGATCCGTTGGTCGGTTTCACGTGAAACATCCCGAAGCGCCGAACTGGCTTGCAGTTCGCCGTGCGGTCCGATTGTCCCAGTCACGCTCGCGTATCGATCACCCGTCGAAGCAATCGCCAGTCTCCTGCTTCAAGACACCCACTCCTCGCGCCTTCTTCACGTTGGGCGCGAGGCGAAGTCGGGCAGGAGGGCAACGCCGCGATCTTGACGAGACCGCCGTCGACTCACCCCGGGTCTTTCCACTCCGGTGCCCCGTCGCCCCCCACCAGATTGAACCTGCGCGGTATTCTCTCTTCTTCATACTGACCCGAGCAGCACGCCGGCGCCCGCAACATGTTTCACGTGAAACACCGCTTGCGAGAGACACAATGAGCCGATGGGAACAGCGTCCTGGACGGTTCTCGCCGCGCACTCGCGCTAACCGCAGGTTCAGCACAACCCCAACGCGCGACCGGGCGACGATAGGTGGAAGCCAACCACTCAGCTCGCGACCCGCTCTCGACGGGCGGTTGAGTTGTCCCATGAGAACGCCGCACGCCGCGGTGAGGAGTCGTCTCATCAGAAAGCACTGCCACGCCCGAGGCGTTGTCGTGCGGTGGCTCGTGCGGAAGTCGCGAGTCCCCGCGGACGGCCCGAACGCGGGTAACGACGCCGACGCTGCATTGGCTTCCAGCAGTCGTGGAGTACATCCGTCAGAGCTGGGGCTGAGCGGGTGTCGCCCGGACCTAACTTTCACCCGCCGACACATCCCGCCCGTAGTCGTCTATGAACCGCGAGCCAGCAGGTATGCGGGCAGCGGACTCACTGCGAGATGCCTACACCCACACTCGATGTTGACACCAAGGCGTGAATTGCCCTCAGCGGATAGTTGCAGGTGTCAGTCGGGGCCGGACCCTGAGCAAGCACCTCGTGCGACCCATCTTGGATAATCGCCCATCCTCCGTCCGACGCCGTCCGGCAAGGCCCACGTTCGCTCCTGTGATGGCGTCACGTGCGCCGTAGCCACCCAAACAATGCAGGTCTCGCCAGCCGATCCTGGTGGACCGCTCGCACTGCTCAGCGTGCCCGCGTTCCACGTGAAACACGTCAGAGCCGTCGGCCGGACTCAGGCCACCCAACGCCCTATGCGTGCACCTCCTGGAGAATCGTGTTGGCACACGACCTCGGCGGGAACTTCCCTCGGCGCATCCGCCGCTCATGGGAAGGTCGACGCGTGCGCTCGGCTCCGGACTACACACCACAGGCTTGACCGCGGCCCTGACATTGAGGGGGAGATCGGGCTGATCCTGACCATCCACCTCAGCGCCCCAATCCCGCCTCGAGTAACCTCTACGCCGCTCAACAGCAGCGCAGGCAGGATCTGGTAGCAAATGCTCGTGACGTACCGAGTGACAGACCCCGGTCCAGACTGCGAACGTGCGACCAGCCATCGCGAAACGCGGGCACCACCCTTGAGGGACCTGTGGGGGATGAGCTCGCCGCATCATTCGATCAGGTCACTCTGTTCTCATCCTGAGGCGTCCTGCTTTCAGCCACGAAGTCTTGCGCACGCACAGGTCCCCGACCACGCGCGGCGCCCTGATTTCCACCGGGACAGTCGCGGGTCTTCTTTGGTCTGGACGGCGCGCATCGGAACCTCCGACCGTCCACTGCGTGTGACTTGCTCTGACGAGCAGTCCACTCACGTTCACGGGACCCGACATCACCTGGAATGGACACGCTCGGCATCTTCGGGCCAACGGATCGGTGAACTCACCGCCGTGCGCGACCTGCACGCGAAAGACCGCACGCGTGGTGGCCTGGACACGTACCTGCACGTGTCAGTTGACTCCACGACTCGCTCATCAGCCAGCCGAATCGACGAGCAGATGTCTCAAGATCACCGGCCTTTGCACACAAGCTCGCACGCCCGTGCGTTCGTGCTGGTAGGTCTCGCGTGCCAGCAGCTCTTGCACAACTCGTGCGCGCTCCTGCGCTGCTAGGGCTTCCCGCGCGCGGACACCACGTACGTTCACACAGTACGCATGGGTCGGCAACGACATCCCGACGCCAGGGGACCGCGGGCGTACGGCAAAGAATGTTTCACGTGAAACAGAAACGCCGAACGTGCGGGTCGGGTACACAAACGATCGGATAGGCGTGACGTGCTCCTCACGCCGCGAACTCATCCCAGAAAACTGTCCCCACGCGGCGCCTCGACGTCAGGGGGAGTAGCGCACGCCTCGTTCCACGTGAAACATCACGCCTGGTCACACGCCTCAGACGTGCACGCTCAGGAGGATCACACGTGACGGGGCTTCAGCCCACTCAGACCGCTACGCGACTCAGGCGTAGCGGATCTCATGGACCTCTGCCATCGAGACGCGAGATGTATCCGAGACGCGACCCTGGCAGCGGCGCTTCTCCCAGCGCTTCCCTACGCACACGAAATGATCTCGGCAGTCGAGCGACACCCAGCATCCTGCGACGACCGCCAAGATCACAGACGCCCGCGCGTCGCAGCATCCCGTCACTTCCTCATCGAACCCCCTGTGCGACAACCGCGCTCTGCGGGACCATCTCACACAGCAGGTCGATCTGCTCGAACTCTCGATCCAACCTGGTACGCGAGCACGCAGGTCGGCTCGAGCAGCCCGCAGTGCGCGTCCGCTTTCCCTCCAGGAGCCGACAACCGTGTCACCCGCGACCGTCACGGCGGGCGACGCTCGTGCGCCGCGCCGCTCCGAGGGCGCCCGAAACCCACGGCGGCACCGAACACACGCCGAACTCCGAAGCCTGGCAACACGCCACACACCAGTCCGGCGTCGCGGTGAGACGGTGAGCCGCGCAACACTGCCTGCGCAATGACGCGAGCGATGACCGGTAGAGCCCGGATGCCGTCCCATCGGGCCGCTCGCCCACGGAAACCGGGCGAGCGCTGGCCTCGCTCAAATATCTCTCGTGTCGAACACCGTCGCCTCTCACACCCTGGTCGCGCCGGTCACCGACGACGTGCGCATCACCGTCTCGAGGTCTGTCTCCGACGCCTTGAGTCTCAACCGGGATCAGCCGAACAACGCGCAGGCGCGGTCACTCCTCCGTTCACGCCCCCGACACGAGCTCGCGCCGGGGAAGGGCGCTCGTGTCACACGGCCTCGACATCAACCGAAGCCCTCGCCGCCGATGCCCGCGGACCCTGGCAGTTGACAAGCTGTCCAACCGACATTGATGCCCATCGCAGAAGCCACTGACCCCGGCGTGCGGGCGCCGCAACTCCACCGCCGACAACGCCGCCGACGGCTCACGCCGGTGCTGGTCATCACCCTGAAACCACCCACTCTTGCGATCACGGGAGTCTTAGAGGTCGGGCACTTCCGACGATCACCAAGCAGCAGGCTTCCGGCCGCGTTGTACGGACACCTCCCCTGGCCGCGGGGGAGAGGTGAAGCGCGATCTCCCTTGGGCAGAACACCGAGCATGGCCTCCGCCACGCACCACATCCAGACGCGAGCGGCTTCAGATGTTGATCAGGACTCTCCGTCGAGCTTCTCGTGTCACCGCAATCGAGCGCAGGTGATTGAGATCCCATGGCATTGCCCCACGGGCCCGCCAGATGCTTCCCGCCAGACTCGGTCGAAAGGAGCCACGCCCACTTGGAAAAGGAATCGCACTCTCTCACCGCCGACGCACCGCGCCCATCACCGAGAGTGAGGATGCACATCCGTCATCGACACCACGGGACTCTGAGAGTCGCGTTTCACGTGGAACGCGCGCTCCCCATGCGGCAGTAACGTCCGCAGTGACCATCCAAGGATTGACGCACGCGAGCACCCGAGTTCACGCCGGGATCACCGCGATGCACGTCTCTCAATCGAGAAGCTCGTGACGGTCGTACTGAAAGCGCCGCACGTACTTGTCATACATGTTCGCGGGCCAGGCTACGCATACGTCGCGTCCGCGGCCCGAAGAGAACAGTGCTTCACCGAAGCCTCACGCGGGCTGGTGAGACAGCACCGCGATCAGTCGCGGTAATCAGGCTCGCGAGCGGCGGAAGAAAAAGCTCGTCAGCGCGATACCGTCGCGACGAACACGCGTGTCGGCTCGTCCAGCTGACCCTCGCCGACGACCTCAACGCGCACATCCGTCAGTCCGAAGCGGCGCACCTGCTTCGCGGCCGCGTCGATCTCGGCCGCGACATTCGCTCCCTTCAAGAGCACCAGTCGACCGCCCGAACGAACCAGGGGAGCCGTGAAGGGGAGCAAGGTGCGGAGCGCACTCACCGCACGCGCGGTGACAACGTCGAACGAACGCCCACCGGTCCACTCTTCCCCGCGCATTCGAGCGACCGTGACGTTCGAGAGTCCGAGGGCCTCCGCCTGCTCGGTCAACCAGATCGTCCGGCGCTCCATCGGCTCGATGAGCGTCCACTGCACGTCCGGGCGCGCGATCGCGAGAACGATCCCCGGCAGACCGGCACCAGAACCGATGTCCGCCGCCTGCCCTTCGAAGAAAGGCGCCGCGACAGCACTGTTGAGGATGTGACGTGTCCACAGACGTGGGACCTCGAGCGGACCGATCAGACCCCGTTCCTCGCCATGCTGCGCGAGAGCCTCGGTGAATCGCCGAGCGAGGCTGAGACGATCACCGAAGATCTCCGCGGCGACAGCCGGCTCCGCCTCCAGATCCAACGGCATCCGGGTCCTCAGCTACGGCGCAGAACGGTGTGGCGGTCTGCGCCCTCGCCGAAGGATTCCGACACGCAGCCGCGCTCCGCAGCGATGTCGTGGACGAGCTTGCGCTCGTAGCTCGACATCGCCGGCAGAGACGCCTGCGAAGCGCCCTCGTCCAGGCGTTCGATCGCGCGGTCGACGAGGTTCTCGAGCTGACGCTGGCGCGCGTCGCGCGAGCCCCCCACGTCGAGGATCAGCCGAGAAAAACGACCGGTGGCGTTCTGCACGGCCAAGCGCGTGAGCTCCTGGAGGGCCTGAACCGTGTCGGGGTGCGACAGCGACGACAGCGCGCTCGCGTCGTCCGCCTCCACGGACACATAGGCCCGACCGGCGCGCACGTCGAGGGCGAGATCACCGTCGATATCCGCGATGTCGAGCAGACCCTCCAGGAAGTCGGCGGCGATGTCGCCCTCTTGCTCGAGCTGCTCTTCGGTGGCGGCGTTCTGGTCGGTCGAGATCTGCTCGGACGTCGTCATGATGTCTCCGGTCGTCAGGAGGAGGGGTCGGATGCGGCGGAGCCGGGGGCCGGCCGTGCCGGGGAGCCGGGCTTGTTGCCCTGCTGCTTCTTCGCGCGCTGCTTGCCGACCGGCTGCTGCCGCTTGGGCTGCGTCGCGCGGGCGCGCTCGGCCTCCTCGAGGAGACGCTGCTGCTCGGCGCGGTACTTCTCGATCGGGACGACCTTGCCGCTCGAATCGATCGCCTTACCCTTGCGCGCGAGGCGCTCTTCGCGGGCCTTGGCCGCGTCCGATCCGGGGGTCGGCATCTCGCGGATGACGACGAACTGCTGGACCATCGTCCACAGGTTGCTGACGAACCAGTAGATGACGACACCGAGCGGGAAGAAGACACCCGAGAAGATGAACGCCAGCGGAAGGATGTAGAGCATCACCTTCTGCATCTGGTACGCCTGGCCGGTCTTCGCCTCGGGGGAGAGGTTCTTCGAGATGATCTGCAGCTGCGTGAAGAACTGCGACGCGATCATCAGCACCACCAGCGTGAGCAGGATCGCCACGGTGACCTGGCCGTCGGGCTGGCTCCACGCCGTCACGAGGTTCACGTGCATGGATGCCACGTCGAACAGACGCGCGTCGTAGAACTCGGTCGTGAGCTCGGGGGTGAGCAGACCCACACCACCGACGCCGCTCGCGGCGTGCTTCGACACGTCGTTCAGCACGCTGAACAGGGCGAAGAAGATCGGCATCTGCACCAGGAGCGGGAGGCAGCTCGAGACCGGCGTCGTGCCGTGCTTCTTGTACAGAGCCATGGTCTCGCGGCTCATCGCCTCGCGAGACAGCTGGTCGCGCTTGCCCTTGTACTTCTCCTGCACCTTGCGCAGTTCCGGAGCGATCTCCATCATCTTGCGCTGGCTCTTGATCTGCTTCACGAAGAGCGGGATCAGGGCGGCACGCACGATGAGCACGAGACCCACGATCGAGAGCACCCAGGTGAGGCCCGCGGCCGGCGCCATACCCAACGCCGTGAACAGCGCGTGCCAGCCCACCAGCACGAGCTCGACCATCCATTTCAACGGCCAGAGGATGGTCCCAATGAGATCGAATTGCACGATCAGTCCTTCCGGGAGGGCACGACGAATCCGTGCGGAGTGAGTTCGTGACGGAAGGCGCGGTGAGGACGGACATCGTCGATGCCTCCCTGAGCCCAGGGATGACAGCGTGCGAGGCGGGCCGCGGTCAGCGCGACACCCTTGACGAGTCCGTGCTGCTGCACGGCGCCTACCGAATAGGCAGAACAGGACGGGTAGTACTTGCAGACGTCGCCATAGACGTGCGAGATCGTCGCGCGATACGCGTGCAACAGGGCCAGTCCCGCGTTCCTGGGGAGGAGCGGGACGGATGCCACCACCGCGGACAGCTCGAAATGAGCCGTCCCGGTGGACGAGGTGGGGAGGGTCGAGGCGCTCATGCGAAAGCCTTCCGCTGCAAGCAACGAAGGACGTCGGACCGGAGCGACGCGTAATCGGCAGTCGCCGAGGAGGGGAGTGCCCGGATCACGACCGAGGCGCCCCCGCGGACAGACGGGAGCGCCTCGGCGCACACCGCCTTCAGGCGGCGGCGGACGGTGTTGCGGATCACCGCGGATCCGACCTGCTTGCTCACGATGAAACCGAAACGGGCGGGGCCGTCTTCGTCCACGCTGCCGACATAGGTCACGGCGTGCGTTCCGGCGCACCGAGTCCCCCGGCGGACAGTGGCTTTATAGTCCGATCCGCGGGTGAGTCGGTTCGGCTTCGCGAGCACCGGGTGAATCAGGCCGAGAGTTCGGTGCGGCCCTTGGCACGACGGGCCGCGAGGATGCCGCGGCCGGCGCGCGTGCGCATGCGGGCGCGGAAGCCGTGCTTCTTGGCGCGGCGACGGTTGTTGGGCTGGAAGGTGCGCTTGCTCATGGGTCACTCCGGAGGTGGTGTCGCCCGATGCTCTTCTGCCGGGGACGTGGGTCGGGACTGCCGTATAGGCATAAGTCAACCGACTAAGGCTACGTCGCGCGCGCCCTTAACTCAAACCGAGAAACCGACCGCCCATTATCCCCAGTCGTTGTCCACAGGCGTGGCAAAGACACGCGACAGCGTTCTACAGTGGATTTTGCTCCGGATGAGCCGCGAACTAGCGTGGCCCCGGAAGTTATCCACAGGTTCGACGTGACTCCGTCGGTCTGCCCGCGCGCCGAGATCCCGGAGGGGACATGTCATTGCACGAAGTACCGGATGTTCCCGTCTGGTCCGCCGTGCTCGACCACCTTCTCAAGGACGAGCGCGTCACGCCGCAGCTCCACGGCTTCCTGAACCTCGCCGTTCCCCAGGGCGTGATGGGCGGCACCCTGTACCTCGATGTCCCCAATGACCTGACTGCAGCGCAGATCAACAAGCGCATGCGGGCTCCCATCCTCGAGGCTCTGACCCAGGTTCAGGGGCCCGACCCCGAAGTGAACGCGTTCCGTGTGGTCGTGAATCCCGACCTGATCGATTCGCCGCGACCCACTCCTGCCGACGAGCGCTCCGTGTCGGCGCCGGCCGGTCACTCACTCATCCCCGAGCAGGCTCCGGAGCCGATCGTCCCGGCTTCTCGCAGCGACACCCGACTGAACCCGAAGTACACCTTCGACAACTTCGTCATCGGCCAGTCCAACCGATTCGCCCACGCAGCGGCTGTCGCCGTCGCCGAAGCGCCGGCGAAGGCCTACAACCCGCTCTTCATCTATGGGGACTCGGGACTGGGCAAGACCCACCTGCTGCACGCGATCGGCGACTACGCCGCGAGCATGTACGCCGGCATCCGCGTCCGATACGTCTCGAGCGAAGAGTTCACGAACGACTTCATCAACTCGATCGCGAACAACCGCGGCTCGGCGTTCCAGGCCCGATATCGCGACGTCGACATCCTTCTGATCGACGACATCCAGTTCCTCCAGGGGCGTGCCGAGACGCAGGAAGCCTTCTTCCACACGTTCAACACCCTGCACGACCACGACAAGCAGGTCGTGATCACGAGCGACCTGCCCCCGAAGCAGCTCACGGGCTTCGAAGATCGCATGCGGAGTCGCTTCGAGTGGGGCCTCATCACCGATGTGCAGGCACCCGACCTCGAGACGCGCATCGCGATCCTCCGCAAGAAGGCGCAGAGCGAGCGTCTCCTCATTCCCGACGACGTCCTCGAGTACATCGCAACGGTGGTGTCGTCGAACATCCGCGAGCTCGAGGGTGCCCTCATCCGCGTCTCCGCGTTCGCGAGCCTGAACCGGTCGACCCTCGACATGTCCCTCGCGCAGACCGTCCTCCGCGACATCATCGATCAAGACGACGCCAACGTCGTCTCGCCGACCGACATCATCACGGCGACGGCGCAGTACTTCAAGCTCTCGGTCGACGACCTCTACGGTTCGAGCCGATCCCAAGCCGTCGCGACCGCCCGTCAGATCGCGATGTATCTCTGCCGTGAGCGCACGAGCCTGTCACTGCCCAAGATCGGGCAGCTCTTCGGCAACCGCGACCACACGACCGTCATGTACGCCTACAAGAAGATCAGCGACCTCATGAAGGAGCGTCGATCGATCTTCAACCAAGTCTCGGAGATCACGAGCCAACTCGGACGTATGCGCTGAGAGCTCGTCTCCCGCACCGGGCCCGTCCGCATCCGCGGTCGGGCCTTTCGTCTTTTTCGCCCGGGAGAACCCGTCACAACCTCTTCCGCGAAGACTTCTCGCACGGTTCTACACAGTGTGGAAAACCTGTGGATAACTCCAAATCTCTGCGGATGACTTGTGTACGACGCGCCTTAACCTGTGGACGGCAGGCGCACCCCCTTCGAGTGCCGTCGCGTTAACTGCGCAGGCTCTCCGCAACGCCTCCACAGGTCACACTGGTGTCGTTCCCTTCTGTTAACAGGGATCCGTCGAGTTATCCACACTCTCCACAGCTGTTAACAAGATGAAAGATCCCATTTGAGTTAAGAGAGATTCGATGACCTTGTGGTGCGAAGGCACGCACATCGGGGGCGCCTCGGTCGGGGACTAGCATGGGTAAGCCATACCCGCCGTCAAGGGAGCGTCCGTGAAGTTCCACGTCAATCGCGATGTGTTCAGCGAAGCCGTCTCGTTCGTGGTCAAGCTCCTGCCGCAGCGCAATCCGCAGCCGATCCTCGCGGGTGTGCTCATCGAGGCCGGCGATCAGGGACTCACGCTCGCCGCGTTCGACTACGAAGCCTCCGCGCGGACGACGATCGAGGCGACGGTCGACGAGCCCGGCACGATCCTCGTCCACGGTCGTCTTCTCAGCGACATCGCCAGCCGCCTGCCGAACGCTCCCATCCAGATCGCCGTCGACGACGACGGCGGAATCCTGCTCACGTGCGGGTCGGCGCGGTTCACCCTCGCCTCGATGCCCGTCCAGGAGTACCCCGCCATCCCCGAGGTCACGGGTGAGTCGGGTCTGGTCCCCGCGGACGAGTTCGCCACCGCCATCGCGCAGGTGGCCTTCGCGGCGTCCCGCGACGACGTCACCCCCGTCCTCACCGGCGTCCAGCTCGAGGTGAGCGGAACGCGGCTCAGCCTCGTCGCCACCGACCGCTACCGCGTCGCGCTGCGCGAGATCCCCTGGGACGGCGGGCACGCGGCATCCGACGAGACGACCTCGGCGCTGGTGCCCGCGCGCACCCTGCAGGAGGTCGGCAAGACCTTCGCGCACGGCGGCGACATCTCGATCGCCTTCTCGGGCTCCGGCGATCGCGAGATCATCGCGTTCACCGCGGCGAACAAGACCGTCACGTCTCTCCTCATCAAGGGCAACTTCCCCCCGGTGCGCCGGCTTTTCCCCGAGCAGACCGAGCACCACAGCGTCGTGAACACCGCAGAACTGGCCGAAGCCGTCCGCCGTGTGGCGCTCGTCCTCGACCGCTCCGCTCCGCTGCGCTTCACCTTCGGCGCCGACGGAGTGTCGATGGACGCCTCGGGGACCGAGCAGGCGCGCGCCACCGAGACAGTGGATGCCACGCTGGTCGGCGACGAGGTCACGCTCGGCCTCAATCCGCAGTACCTGCTCGAGTCGCTCGGTGCCGTGCGCAGCGAGTTCACCCGCATCACGTTCACGTCGAGCGACAACGCGAACAAGCTGAGCCCCGTGCTGGTCACCCCGCAGACCTCGGTCGACAAGGGCGGCGAGGGCACGTTCAAGTACCTGCTCCAGCCGAATCTGCTGCTGCGCTGAGCCGGCCCGGGCCGATCCTCGGGCTTCGGTGTCGGAGGCGGCCGGTAGTCTGACTCGGTGATCGTGGAGCAGCTGGGACTCAGGGATTTCCGCAATTACGCGGAAGTCGACGTCTCGCTCGCCACCGGCGCCAACGTCTTCGTCGGGCGGAACGGCCAGGGCAAGACCAACCTCGTCGAGGCGGTCGCCTACCTGGCCACGCTCGGTTCTCATCGCGTCTCCAGTGACGCGCCGATGGTGAGAGACGGGGCGGATGCCGCGATCGTCCGCGCGCGTCTCGCCCACGGGGAGCGCAGCGTCCTGCTCGAACTGCAGCTCAATCGCCAGGGCTCCAATCGCGCGCGCGTGAACGGCGTGAACGTCCGCACCGCCGAGTTGCCGCGCTACGCGCAGGTGATCCTCTTCGCGCCCGAGGACCTTCAGATCGTCCGCGGCGACCCGTCCGCACGCCGGCGCTTCGCCGACCAGCTCATCGTGCAGCGGAGCCCCCGCATGGCCGCTGTCGTCGCCGACTACGACCGGGTCCTGCGTCAGCGCACCGCTCTGCTGAAGTCCGCTCGGGCGCGAGGGGTGCGCGGCGACGCCCTCGGCACGCTCGACGTGTGGGACGACAAGCTGGTCACCCTCGGGACCGAGCTCATCGAAGCCCGCCTGGCGCTGGCATCCGACCTGTCCGAACCGGTGGCGCGGGCGTATACGGCGATCGCCGGCGCCGACCACGAACCACGCCTCGAGTGGGCACTCTCCGTCGGAGGCGGCGACCCCGAAGAGGGCGACGCGGCGACCCCGACGTCGGCCGGGCCCCTCGCCGATCAGTTCCGCGCCGCCCTCACCGCTCGTCGTGCCGCTGAGCTCGAGCGCGGACTGACCCTCGTGGGCCCTCACCGTGACGACCTGGTCCTGCGTGTCCGCAACCTGCCCGTGAAGGGCTACGCCTCGCACGGGGAGTCCTGGTCGGTCGCGCTCGCTCTGCGCCTCGCCTCGGCCGAGATCCTGCGCGCGGAGTCGCGTCTCGGAGATCCGGTCCTCATCCTCGACGACGTGTTCGCAGAACTCGACGCCGGGCGCCGCGCGCGACTCGCCGAGCTCGTCGGCGGATACGAGCAGGTGATCGTCACCTCCGCGGTCGAAGAAGACGTCCCCGACGCCCTCCGCGCGCACGTGGTTCGGGTGGAGGCGGGGCGGATCGTGAGCGACGACGATGAGTGACGACGCCGAACTGCCCGAGACCATGGCGACCTACCTGCGCCTTCGAGGTCTCGAGCCGTCGCCCTACCGCAAGAAGAGGCGTCGTCGGCGCACGGACGAAGACGAGAACGCCCCCTTCACCCCCGGCCGCGATCCGCGCGGGCTCGGGGACGTGCTCTCGACGCTGACGCAGTCGGCGGGGTGGGAGCCGCAGCTCGCTCGCGAGGATCTGGTGCGTACCTGGCATGACGTCGCCGGCGCGGACACGGCTGCGCACACACGTCCCGTTGCGCTGGACGCCGGCACCCTCACGGTCCAGGCCGACTCCACGGCGTGGGCGAAACAGCTCCAGCTCATGCGCGCGCAGATCCTGTCGGAGATCCTGCGTCGCTTTCCCGAGGCGGGTGTCGAAGCGATCCGGTTCGTAGGACCCGACGTCCCCTCCTGGAAATGGGGGCCCAGAGCCGTTCCAGGCCGCGGCCCGCGCGATACCTACGGCTAGGCCATGGTCGATCCCGCCTCGGGTCGATTTATCGCCGCGTAGGGGCGTACACGCCATTTCTGCAGGTCGCGCGCGATAGGATGGAAGCTCCGAGAACCGATCTGGAGCGCGCGTACCCATGACGTCCGAAAACCCCGACAGCGTTTCCGAGGAACCCGAAGCACCCTCCACCAAGGTTCCCAACGAGTACGGGGCCGACGCCATCCAGGTGCTCGAAGGTCTCGAGGCGGTCCGCAAGCGCCCCGGCATGTACATCGGCTCCACCGGCGAGCGGGGCCTGCACCACCTCGTCCAAGAGATCGTCGACAACTCCGTCGATGAGGCCCTGGCCGGGTACTGCGACACGATCGAGGTCACGATCCTCAGCGACGGCGCTGTCCGCGTCGTCGACAACGGCCGCGGCATCCCGGTCGACATGCACCGCACCGAGGGCAAGTCGACGGTCGAGGTCGTGCTCACGGTGCTGCACGCCGGAGGAAAGTTCGGCGGTGGCGGATACGCCGTGTCCGGCGGTCTGCACGGCGTCGGTTCGTCGGTCGTGAACGCGCTGTCGACTCGCCTCGAGGTCGAGGTCAAGCGGCAGGGTCACGTGTGGCGCCAGTCGTTCCGTGATGGCGGACACCCTCTGGCCCCGCTCGAGAAGGGCGAAGAAAGCGACCAGACCGGGACGACGATCACGTTCTGGCCGGATGCCACGATCTTCGACACCATCGACTTCGACTACGACACCCTCCGCACGCGTTTCCAGCAGATGGCGTTCCTCAACAAGGGCCTGCGCATCAGCCTCCGCGACGAGCGTCCGCAGTCGGTGGTCGTCGAGGGCGAGCCGGGCGAAGAGGTCACCGAGGCGCGGAACGACTCGTTCCTCTACGAGCGAGGTCTCGTTGACTACGTCGAGCACCTCAACCGTGTGCGCAAGGCCGACGTCGTCAACGACGAGATCATCGAGGTCGAGTCGGAAGACACCGAGCGCCACATCGCGCTCGAGCTCGCGATGCAGTGGACCACGGCATACACCGAGAACGTGTTCACCTACGCGAACACGATCAACACGCACGAGGGCGGCACCCACGAAGAGGGTTTCCGTGCCGCGCTGACCACCCTGGTCAACCGTTACGCGCGCGCGAACAACCTGCTCAAAGAGAAGGACGACAACCTCACGGGCGACGACATCCGTGAGGGCCTCACCGCCGTCATCTCGGTGAAGCTGTCGGAGCCGCAGTTCGAGGGTCAGACCAAGACGAAGCTCGGGAACACCGAGGCCCGCGCCTTCGTGCAGAAAGTCGTCGGAGACAAGCTCGGCGACTGGTTCGATCGCAACCCGGGTCAGGCCAAGAACATCATCCGCAAGGCGATCGATGCGGCCACCGCGCGCCTGGCGGCGCGCAAGGCCCGCGAGACCGCTCGCCGCAAGAGCGTCTTCGAGTCGGCCGCGATGCCCGACAAGCTCAAGGACTGCACCTCGAAAGACCCCTCGATCAGCGAGATCTTCCTCGTCGAGGGTGACTCCGCCGGCGGCTCGGCCGTGCAGGGCCGCGACCCGCACACGCAGGCGATCCTCGCGCTGCGCGGCAAGATCCTGAACGTCGAGCGCGCGCGTCTCGACCGGGCACTGGGCAACAAAGAAGTCCAGGCGATGATCCAGGCCTTCGGCACGGGCATCGGCGAAGACTTCGACATGGCCAAGGCGCGCTACCACAAGATCGTGCTCATGGCGGATGCCGACGTCGACGGCCAGCACATCACCACGCTTCTTCTGACCCTGCTGTTCCGCTACATGCGCGGACTCATCGAGGCCGGTTTCGTCTATCTGGCTCAGCCGCCCCTCTACCGCCTGAAGTGGTCCAACCACCCGCACGAGTACGCCTACAGCGACCGTGAGCGCGACGCGATGCTCGTCGACGGCCAGGCCGCTGGTCGCCGTATCCCCAAGGACAACGGCATCCAGCGCTACAAGGGTCTGGGCGAGATGAACGACCACGAGCTCTGGGAGACCACGATGGATCCCGAGACGCGCACGCTGAAGCAGGTCACGATCGACGATGCCGCCGCGGCCGACGAGATCTTCTCGGTCCTCATGGGCGAAGACGTCGAGTCGCGCCGCAGCTTCATCCAGCGCAACGCCAAAGACGTCCGCTTCCTCGACATCTGATCTCTCGCCCGCGCGACCCCGCACGGAACCTCACGACGACGATCGACGACGTACTACGAAACTGAGAAGACATGGCTGACGACATCACGCCCGAGCCCGACGAGGTCCGGTCGGAACCCGCGCACAACCACGGCAGGATCGACCAGGTCGACCTCCAGCTCGAGATGCAGCGGAGCTACCTCGACTACGCCATGAGCGTCATCGTCGGTCGTGCCCTGCCGCGCGTCGAAGACGGTCTCAAGCCGGTTCACCGTCGCGTGATCTACGGCATGTACGACGGGGGCTTCCGCCCCGACAAGTCGTTCTCGAAGTGCGCCCGCGTGGTCGGCGAGGTGATGGGGCACTACCACCCCCACGGCGACGCCCCGATCTACGACGCCCTCGTGCGCCTCGTGCAGCCGTGGTCGCTGCGATACCCCCTCGCGCTCGGACAGGGCAACTTCGGCTCGCCGGGCAACCAGGGAGCGGCTGCTCCGCGCTACACCGAGACGAAGATGTC
Organism: Microbacterium sp. Kw_RZR3; assembly: GCF_029222405.1. Taxonomy (NCBI): domain Bacteria; kingdom Bacillati; phylum Actinomycetota; class Actinomycetes; order Micrococcales; family Microbacteriaceae; genus Microbacterium; species Microbacterium sp. Kw_RZR3. The sequence goes on from NZ_JARHXC010000051.1 coordinate 26,933, forward strand.
GCAGCTCGCGCTCGAGATGGTGCGCGACATCGAAGAAGAGACCGTCGACTTCGAGGACAACTACGACGGTCAGACGCAGGAGCCCGTGGTCCTGCCGTCGCGCTTCCCGAACCTGCTCGTCAACGGCTCGGTCGGCATCGCGGTCGGTATGGCCACGAACATCCCGCCGCACAACCTCCGCGAGGTCTCGGCCGGCGCGCTGTGGGCTCTCGAGAACCCGGATGCGACCCGCGAGGAGCTGCTCGAAGCCCTCATGGAGCGCATCCCGGGGCCTGACTTCCCGACCGCCGCGCAGATCCTCGGAACCCGCGGAATCAAGGACGCCTACCGCACCGGGCGCGGCTCCATCACGATGCGCGCCGTGGTGAACATCGAAGAGATCCAGGGCCGCACGTGCCTCGTGATCACCGAGCTGCCGTACCAGGTGAACCCCGACAACGTCGCGGTGAAGATCGGCGACCTCGCTCGCGAGGGCAAGATCACCGGTATCGCCGACATCCGCGACGAGACCTCGGGTCGCACCGGTCAGCGCCTCGTCGTCGTGCTCAAGCGCGACGCGGTCGCCAAGGTCGTGCTCAACAACCTCTACAAGCACACCCAGCTGCAAGAGAACTTCGGCGCGAACATGCTCGCGATCGTCGACGGGGTGCCGCGTACCCTGTCGCTCGACGGCTTCATCAGCCACTGGATCGACCACCAGCTCGACGTCATCGTCCGCCGCACCCGGTTCCGGCTCCGCAAGGCCGAAGAGCGCATGCACATCCTGCGCGGGTACCTGAAGGCGCTCGACGCCCTCGACGAGGTCATCGCGCTCATCCGTCGGTCTCCGACGGCTCAGGATGCCAACGAGGGACTGCAGAAGCTTCTCGACATCGACGACATCCAGGCGCAGGCCATCCTCGACATGCAGCTGCGTCGTCTGGCAGCGCTCGAACGGCAGAAGATCGTCGACGAGGCGACCGAGCTCGAGGCCCGCATCGCGGACTTCAACGACATCCTCGCGACCCCTGCCCGCCAGCGCACGATCATCCGTGACGAGCTGACCGGGATCGTCGACCGCTTCGGCGACGACCGTCGCACCCAGATCCTGCACGGCTTCGACGGAGACGTGTCGATCGAAGACCTGATCGCCGAAGAAGAGATGGTCATCACCGTCACGCGTGACGGCTACATCAAGCGCACGCGCAGCGACAACTACCGGTCGCAGCATCGCGGCGGCAAGGGCGTGAAGGGTGCGCAGCTGCGCGCCGACGACGTCGTGGAGCACTTCTTCGTCACCACGACGCACCACTGGCTCCTGTTCTTCACGAACAAGGGTCGCGTCTACCGTTCGAAGGCCTACGAGGTCCCCGAAGCGGGTCGGGATGCCAAGGGCCAGCACGTCGCGAATCTGCTCGCGCTCCAGCCCGATGAAGAGATCGCGCAGATCCTCGACATCCGCGACTACAACGTCGCCACCTACCTGGTGCTGGCGACCCGAAACGGTCTGGTGAAGAAGACGCGCCTCGACGAGTACGACACCAACCGGCAGGGCGGCGTCATCGCGATCAAGCTCCGCGGCCAGGTGGCCGAGGAGGGCGACGACACCGAGCCCGGCACGGCCGACGAACTGGTCAGCGCTCTGCTGGTCGACGAGGGCGACGACATCCTCCTCATCAGCCGGCTGGGAATGTCGCTGCGGTTCTCCGCGACCGACAGCGCGCTGCGGCCGATGGGTCGGTCGACGTCGGGTGTGAAGGGCATGGACTTCCGTGAGGGCGACAGCCTGCTCTCGGCATCCGTCGCCAAGGACGACGAGTACGTCTTCGTCGTGACCGAGGGCGGCTATGCCAAGCGCACGGCGGTGACCGAGTACCGCATGCAGAACCGCGGCGGTCTGGGCATCAAGGTGGCTCGTCTGACCGACGATCGAGGCGTCCTCGCGGGCGGAATGATGGTCTCCGAGGGCGACGAGGTCCTTGTGGTTCTTGCCAGCGGCAAGGTGGTACGCTCTGCCGTGGCCGAGGTGCCCGCCAAGGGACGCGACACGATGGGTGTCGTGTTCGCCCGTGCTGGAGGCGACGATCGCATCATCGCGATCGCTCGAAACGCCGAACGAAACTTGGCAGAGACGACGGAGACGACCACGGAGCCCGCCGCAGCCCCTGCGGACGAGGCCGACGCCTCCGCTCCCGAGACCCCCGAGGAAAGTACTGACGCATGAGCACGGTAGCCGACAAGCTCGCTAAGAAGTCGACTCACAAGACCCCCGCCAAGCAGGTCCGCCTGCGCCTGGTCTACATCGACTTCTGGTCGGCGGTGAAGCTGTCGTTCCTGGCCGCCGTGGCGGTCGCGATCGTGACCGTGGTGTCGTACTTCCTCATCTATCTCGTCGTGAGCGCCACGGGCCTCATCACGAAACTCGACGAGTTCTTCACGAGCTTCACCGACGGCGGCGCGACGCTGTCGCAGTACGTCGGGCTCCCCCAGGTGATGGCGTTCGCGGCGATCGTCGCGATCCTCAACCTGGTCGTCATCACGGTTCTCGGCGCGGTCGTCGCCGGAATCTACAACCTCGCGGTCAAGGTGACCGGCGGTCTTCTGGTCGGCTTCACCTCGAACTGAGGCCGATTCGGAAAAACCTCGGGATTCCGGTAAAGTCTTCGAGGTTGACGACATCACGTCGTCACAACGGGGCTATAGCTCAGGCGGTTAGAGCGCTTCACTGATAATGAAGAGGTCCCAGGTTCAAGTCCTGGTAGCCCCACCCCATCCCCACGGGGCCTTAGCTCAGTTGGTAGAGCGCCTGCTTTGCAAGCAGGATGTCGGGAGTTCGAATCTCCCAGGCTCCACATCTTCGTCACCCCGGCTCCGGCCGATGCGGGACTCTTCACGGTCCGAGGCGCACGCTGCCGCCGTCGCGCCGCTATGGTGTCGCAATGGACATGCGAGTCGCCGCCTATGCCATCGTCACCGGCTCGAGCGACCGTTTGCTGCTGGCGCACTGGGTCGAGGGCCGTCGGGCGGCGTGGACGCTCCCCGGGGGCGGTCTCGAGGCGGGGGAGGACCCCGAGCGCGCGGTCCGGCGCGAGGTGCGGGAGGAGACGGGCTACCGTGTGGTGGTCGATGAGCTGCTCGGCATCCATTCCCGAGTGATACCGGCGTCCGGGCGCCTGTCGGACGATGCCGACGGTCCGCTTCACACACTGCGAATCGTCTACCGCGCCCATGTGGTCGGAGGGCGTCTCCGCCATGAGGTCGGAGGATCCACGGACCGCGCAGAGTGGTTCTCGTTGCCGACGGTCCGCAAGCTCCGCCGTGTCCAGCTCGTGGACATCGCCCTCCGCATGGCGAAGATCTCGCCGCGCGGGACGGATGAGTCGGCTCTTATGCCCGAGGCGCGGTGATATCGGCGACCGTCGCGTCGTATGCGTCGATGAGGTCGTCGGCCTCGACGAAGAGGCTGTAGCCGTGTGCGCCGGCTCCCATGGCGATGCGCTGCCCGACGATGCTCTCGTCGGCGTAGACCGGCCAGTCGTTCGTGCTGCCGATGGGAACGATCGTCCCGCGTTCGTACCCGGTCGCCGCCAGCGCGAGCTCGGGTTCGGGCAGGCGCAGCTTGTTGACCCCGACGACGGCGCGGAGCTTGGGCCATGAGATCGCCCGATCACCGGGCACGAGCGCGAAGAGGTAGGTGTCGTCGGACCGCTTCACCACGAGCGTCTTCACGATCGCAGCGGACGGGATGCCGAGGAGCTCGGCCGCCTCGTCTAGGCTCGACGCCGCCGGACGCTCCCGGATATCGACGGAGAGGCCGCGCTCACGCGCGGCCTCTCTGACTCTGATGGTGGGGTCGCTCACGCGTCCGGTGCACGCAGCGGGTCGTCGGCCACCCACAGCTCGTCGTCGGCGCGCAGAGTCTGCCACGCGGCGTAGGCCACACCGGCCGCCGCGACCACGCCGAGGATGATGGCGATGACGCCGCCCGCGCCGATGCCGTCATTCTGGTGCGGAAGCTTCTTGGCGAGGTTCTTCGACGCCTTCTTGCCGTACTTCTCGGCACGCTTGGCGTACTTGTGGGCATCGAGCTCGAAGCCCTGGCCCTTCGCGAGACGGTCACGCGTGTCGCCCGCGGCATCCCACACCGACATCGCCCCGCCGACGACCGCACCGGCCGCCGGAATGAGCTTGTTGCTGAGGAAGCGGTTGCTGTACTTCACGCTCTTGTCGACGTAGGGCGCGGCGTACTTGTTGTAGCCGTCTTGGACGGCGGGGACGAGGTCTTCGCGGCTGAAGCGACCGAGCTGGTGGCCGGCTTCGCGAGCCACCTTTCCGCTCTCGCCCAGCAGCACCTGCTGCGACTCCCACACCTTCGCGGCGTGCTTCTGGAGCTTGCGCAGTTCCTTCTTGCTCTTGCGGCTGAGGCCCACGGCTCATCCTCCCTGTCGATGGGATGTACGTTGCTTCATCTTGCCAGACCGGGCGGTGCCCACCACGGACCCTTGCAGATAACTCTGAGAGAATGTACCCATGGCTACTCACACCGCCGTCGCGACCTTGCACACCAACCACGGCGACATCGTGGTCAACCTGTTCGGCGACCACGCTCCCCGTACCGTCCGCAACTTCATCGGCCTCTCCGATGGAACGCAGGAATGGACCAACCCCGCCACCGGCGCCAAGGGTGAGGGTCCGCTCTACAAGGACGTCATCTTCCACCGCATCATCCCGAACTTCATGATCCAGGGCGGCGACCCGCTCGGTCAGGGCATCGGCGGTCCCGGCTACAACTTCAACGACGAGATCCACCCCGAGCTCGATTTCACGCAGCCCTACAAGCTCGCCATGGCCAACGCCGGCCTGCGCCGCAACGCCATCACGGGCCAGGCCGAGGGCACCAACGGCTCGCAGTTCTTCATCACCACCGACCCGACGCCGTGGCTGCAGGGCAAGCACACCATCTTCGGTGAGGTGGCCGACGACGCGTCGAAGGCCGTCGTCGACGCCATCGCTGCGGTGCCCACCGGTGCCCAGGACCGTCCGAAGGCCGACGTCGTCCTGCACTCGGTCGACGTCGTGGCCGTCTGATCTTCGAGGCGGCGGCGGGTGTCCACGACCGACGAGTTCCGTCGTAACAGCGACAACTTCTGTTACCGGCATCCGGATCGACAGAGCTTCGTGCTCTGCCAGCGATGCCTGCGTACGGTCTGTTCGGAATGTCGCACACCCGCCGCCGTCGGCGTGATCTGCCCCGAGTGCATGGCTCAGCAGCGCGCCGCGGAGACCCCTGCCCAAAAGAAGGCGGAACGACGCTGGGCATCGCGTCGCCCGGCCGTCGTGGTCGCCTCGGGACGACCCCTCGCGACGCTGACGATCATCGCGATCACAGGCCTGGTCTACATCATCGGGATCATCCCCGGTCTCGGGTCGATCCTGAGCAACGCGCTCATGTTCTACGGCCCGTACCTCGTTCCGCAGTTCGGGGCGTTCGAGCCGTGGCGGCTGTTCACCGTCTCGCTCGTGCACTCCGGCTTCTTCCACATCGCGCTGAACATGCTCGCGCTGTGGTTCATCGGTCGAAACCTCGAACCGCTCCTGGGGCGATGGCGGTTCGTCGTCCTCTACGTCCTCGGCACACTCGGCGGATCCGTGGCGGTGGCACTCCTCGCGCCGCTGACCCCGGTCGTCGGCGCCTCGGGCGCGATCTTCGCCCTCTTCGGCGCCCTGCTCGTCATCGGGCGCCATATCGGCGCCGACATCCGCGTCATCGCCGTGCTGATCGGCATCAACTTCGCATGGCCGTTCGTCGTCGCGCTCATCACCTCGATCGGTACGGGCGACTTCATCTCCGCGCTCAACGGCGTCGGGATCTCGTGGCAGGCGCACCTGGGTGGCCTCATCACCGGGGCGGCCGTGGGCTTCGTCTACGCCCGGACGCGTCTCGCGCGTCAGAGAGCGTTGCAGATCGGGCTGCTGGTCGGGGTGGGCGCGGTGCTTCTCGCGCTGCTCGTGATCCCCGTCGTCGTGTACTACTGAGAGTTATCCACAGGCTCATCCACAGGTGGGGATGAATTACACGCGTGTAAGTCGGGTGAAATTCATCGCCAGCGCGTGGTCATCAGGAAGCCGACGAAGGCGATTCCGAAGCCGATGACGAGGTTCCACGGGCCGATGCCGGGAATGGGGAACTGCGAGTTGCTGAGGTAGAACACCAGGACCCAGACCAGGCCCACCAGCATGAGACCGATCATGATGGGCAGGAACCACACAGGGTTCGGTGCCGACGCGCCTTCGTTGCGCTCGGCGATCGGGTCGTCGCCGTTTCCAGTTCGAGCCATGCGGCCCAGTCTAATGCTCAGGTGCTGTGCGACCCACGGAACTAGAATCGCCTGGTGGACACCGCATCCTCTCCGCAGACGCGTCGCGACGCTCGCCGTGGCTCTCGCCGGCGTCCCGCTCCGCGGCGCCGGGTATCGGTCATCGGTGTCTTCGGTGACCTGCTGCTGACCGCGGGCGTGCTCGTGCTTCTGTTCGTCGCCTGGCAGCTCTGGATCGGCGACGCGATCATCGGTGCCCAGTACAAGAACGAAGCCAGTTCACTGACCGACAAGTGGGCGACCGAGACACCCGCCCCCGCTCCGTCACCGACCGCCTCGTCGTCTGGAGCGCCCTCCCCGACGGAGCCGGCCACCGCCGAGCCGCCCGCTCTGCCACAGCCCGGCGACGGCGAGGTCTTCGGCGTCCTGCGCATCCCGCGCCTGGGGTCGGACTACCAGTTCAAGCTGGCGGGCGGAGTGAGTTCGTCGGTGACACTCGACCCGATCGGCGTGGGGCACTACCCCGACAACGCGATGCCCGGTCAGGTCGGCAACTTCGCCATCGCGGGACACCGCGGCAGCCATGGCGCGCCGTTCGCCGACCTCCCCTCTCTCCACATCGGCGACGCCATCGTCGTCGAGACCCCCGACGGCTGGTACACCTACCGCTACCGCAACCTCGAGTACGTGCAGCCCGACGGCGTCGGCGTGCTGCTCCCCGTCCCGCAGGCCGCTCAGGTGGAGGCAACGGATCGGTTGATCACGATGACCACGTGCAGCCCGCGGTACGGATTCTCGGAGCGTGCCATCGGCTACGGCGTCTTCGAATCGTTCACGCCCCGCGCCAACGGCGCCCCTGCTTCGCTGACCTCTGGAGCCGCCTGATGTACGGAGCCCTCTGGCGTGTGCTGCCCGGACCCTGGTGGGTGCGGGTGCTCATCCTTCTCGTCCTCGCTGCCGCGGTGCTCTACGGACTCTTTTACTACGTCTTCCCCTGGGTGAGCGACATGGTCTACCCGCAGGAGGTCACGGTCGAGTGATTCGGTGGCGCGTGGTCGTCGTCGACAACCGCGACAGCTTCGTCCACACCCTCGCCGGGTACCTGAGCGATCTCGGTGCGAGCGTCGAGACGCTTCCCGCGAACGACCCGACGCTGCTCCACGCGGTCTCGACACGCGCCGAGGCCGTCGTCATCTCACCCGGGCCCGGTCATCCCGATCAGGCGGGAGGGTCGATCGAGGTCGTCCGAGCCGCACATGACGCGATGCGTCCGCTCCTCGGCGTCTGCCTCGGCCATCAGGCGATCGCGGTCGCGTTCGGAGCCCGCGTCGACCACGCCCCCGAGCTCCTACACGGCATCACGAGCCACATCCGCCACGACGGACGAGGCGTGTTCGCCGACCTGCCCGACGGGTTCGCGGCGACGCGCTACCACTCCCTCGCCGTGTCGGACGGAACACTCCCCGCTGAGCTCGAGGTCACGGCGCGTACCGACAGCGGCGTGATCATGGGCCTCCGCCACCGGTTCGCGCCGATCGTCGGCGTCCAATTCCATCCGGAGAGTGTGCTGACCGAGGGGGGTCACCGGCTTCTCGGCAGATGGATGGAGGATGCCGGATGCCGCGGCGCCGCCGAGCGCGGGGCGACCCTCCACCCCCGCCGCGTCAGGAGCCCGAGCAGGACGTGAGCGTGATCTCGCTGTGGACCGGGACCTCACCGGGAGCCAACGACTGCGTCTTGACCGTGGGGCTCGGGACCGAGGCCGCGCAGCTGGGATCCTCTTCGACCTTGACCGTCAGCTGCGTCGCATCGGACTCGAGCTGGCGCTTAGCGGCATCCACGGTGTACCCCGTGTAGTCGACGATCACGACCTGGCCGCTGGCGACGATGAGGTTCACGGTGGTGTTCTTGGCGAGCTGCGAACCCGCCTCAACGTTCGTCACGGCACCGCCGCTCGCGACATTCGCGGAGATCACGGTGTTCGCGGCGAGAGCCGGGTCGTTCTGTCGCCGGACCGAACCGACGGAGAGCCCCGCTTGCTGCAGCGCGGTGCGCGCGGCCTCTTCGCTCATCCCCGAGAGGGTGGGCATGGTGGCGAGATCGGGGCCGCTCGAGACGTAGAGCACAACCTCCTGACCCTCCGCGACGGACGTGTCGGCGGCAGGCGTCGTCCGCGTGACGTTTCCGGCGGCGATCTTGTCGCTGGGTTCGTCGACGCGCTTGGCGACGAGGTCTTCCCCCTCCAGCGCCTCGACGGCCCGGTCGTACGACATGTCGACGACGTTGGGCACGGCTCGGCCGGCGGACGGGACGTTGTTCGAGGGCTGGATCTGCATCACCCAGAACAGCACGGCGACCAGGAGCACGGCGAGAACGGTGACACCCGCCCAGATCCAAGCGACGGGAGGGCCCGGCTGCGTACGGCGCATCGTCGTGTCGGTGCTGAGCTGGCGCAGCGACCGTGCGGTCTCGGCCGCCTGACGCGGGTTGGGTCCGTAGAGCTCGTTCGACAGCGCCGACATCTGACGCTTGGTCGGACCCTTGCCGTCCACGGTGGCATCCAGCGCTTCCCGGAAGCCGGCGGCATCCTGCGGGCGTTGGAACGGATCTTTCGCGAGGGCGCGGAGCACGATGGCATCCAGAGCCGTCGAAACGGATTCGTTGACCTCGCTCGGCGGCACCGGGGCTTCGCTGACGTGCTGGTACGCGACGGCCACGGGTGTCTCACCACGGAACGGCGGTCGGCCGGTCAGCAGTTCGTAGAGGACGACACCCGTCGAGTACAGGTCGGCACGCGCGTCGACCGACTCGCCCTTCGCCTGTTCCGGAGAGAAGTAGGCGGCCGTGCCGACAATCGCCGTCGTCTCGGCCACGGTCGACGAGGAGTCCGACACCGCGCGCGCGATGCCGAAGTCCATGACCTTCACACCGCCGGATTCGGTGATCATCACGTTGCCGGGCTTGATGTCGCGGTGCACGACACCGGCGCGGTGCGAGTACTCGAGCGCCTCGAGGATGCCGTCGACGTACCGCAGTGCGTCGTCGGTGGGAACGGGGCCCGCCGAGATGATGTCCTTGAGCAGACGCCCGTGGACGAGTTCCATGACGATGTACGGAACGGGACGTTGCTGGCCGTCCGGGCCCGTCTCCACGTCTTCGCCCGCGTCGAACACCCGCACGATCGTGGGGTGCGCCATGCGCGACGCGGCCTGCGCCTCGAGGCGGAAGCGCGTACGGAAGGCCGCGTCGCCGGCGAGATCGGCCTTGAGGACCTTGATCGCGACGGTCCGCCCGAGCGTCTGGTCGTAGCCGCGGTAGACGCTCGCCATGCCGCCACGACCGATGAGGTCGTCAACGCGGTAGCGTCCGGACAGGACGCGCGTCTCAGTGGTCACGAAGGAACTCCAGGGTGGTGCGTGTTCGAGGGGTCAGTTCTTGGGCGACGCGGAGGTCGTCGGCGACGGACCGCCGGAGATGGTGGCCGAGGCCTCGCCCGAGGGACCCGCGGTCCGATCGGTGCCCGAGCAGCTGACCGTGTAGGTGACGCGGAGAGTCGACCCGGGCGAGTTGCTCACCACCAGTTCGGCGTTGCGCTCGTCGGGGGAGAACGACGCCGTCGACGAGCCGTTGGTGGCGAAGGTGCCCTGCTCGGCGGTGAAATTGTACGACGTCACGTTGCCCGTGCCCGAGGGGCAGGTGTACTGCTGCCACGAAACCTGCACCGTGGCGCCGGCCGCGACCGACGACGGCAGAGTGGGTGTTCCCGGCTGGCTGAGGGGCGTCTCTTCGCCGTAGACCGTCACCGTGATGTTGGTGCCCGCGGGGTTACGACCGGTGGGGTCGACGATGTAGACCTTGCCGACCGCGTCGGCGCTGGTCGCCGCATTTCCGGTGGCGCACGTGGCGGCGAGGTTGTTCTCGCGGAGGATTGCGCGGGCCTCGTCACATGTGCGGCCGACCAGCTCGAGCGAGTCGACGTCGACGAGCGTCTGCGAGGGCGACGGAGCCGGCGTGGGCGTCGACGCGCTCGGTACCGGCGTGGCTGCGGTCGGAGCCGTGCTCGAGGGGGCCGCGTCGGGCTCGTTCTGGTTGGTCAGCAGAGCGGCGAGCGTTCCTCCGAGGACCAGGACGAGCAGCACGATCAGCGCGATGAGCGGCCACGTGAGCCGGCTTCGCTTCTTCTTCTGCGGCACGGTCTCTTCGGTGTGCTCCTCGGTGAGGAGCGACGTGGCCGCCGGCGTCGGCATGAGGCGCGTCGCCGCGCCCGTCTGTCCGGGAGACAGGAGCTGCGTGACGTCGTCGGCGACGGCGGCACCCGCGGCGATGGCGGGGACTGCGGCCGCGGCGGCGGTCAGGTCTCCCCGGCGCAGGGCCGTAGCGGCGCGTGAGACGGCGGCAGCCGAGGCGGGCCGGTCGTCGGGCTTCTTGGCGATCATGGCCATGACGAGGTTCTGCACCGGAACCGCCACGGTGGGCGGGAGCGGCGCGGGCTGCTCGTTGATCTGGGCCATCGCGATCGCGACCTGCGACTCGCCGGTGAAGGGGCGCTTGCCCGCGAGGCACTCGTACGCGACGATGCCGAGCGAGTAGATGTCGGTCGCCGGAGACGCCGGGTGTCCGGACGCCTGCTCGGGCGACAGGTACTGCACGGTGCCCATGACCTGACCGGTCGCGGTCAGCGGGACCTGGTCGGCGATGCGGGCGATGCCGAAGTCGGTGATCTTGACGCGGCCGTCGGGCGTGATCAGCAGGTTGCCCGGCTTGATGTCGCGGTGGACGAGACCGGCCGCGTGCGCAGCCTGCAGCGCGGCGGCGGTCTGCGCGACGATGTCGAGCGTCTTGTCGGTCGACAGCGAGCCCTCGCGCTCGAGGATCGTCGACAGGGCTTCGCCGGGGACGAGTTCCATGACGAGGAAGGCGCTGCCGTCTTCCTCGCCGTAGTCGAACACGCTGGCGATGCCCTCGTGGTTCACGAGGGCGGCGTGGCGGGCCTCGGCGCGGAAACGCTCGAGGAACCCGGGGTCGCCCATGTATTCGTCTTTGAGGATCTTGATGGCGACGGTGCGTCCGATCACATGATCGGTCGCCTCCCACACCTCACCCATACCGCCGATCGCAATACGCGAATCGAGCTCGTACCGTCCTCCGAAGGTCACTCCCTGCGTCGGTCTCATTTACCCAGCACCGCCTCCATGACCTTCTTCGCTATCGGGGCGGCGATGTCGTTGCCGCTCCCGCTCTGCCCCTGGCCCCCGCCGTTCTCGACCACCACTGCGACGGCGACCTTGGGGTCGTCGGCCGGAGCAAAACCCGTGAACCAGAGAGTGAACGGACGTGTCGATCCGTTCTCCGCGGTGCCGGTCTTACCGGCGACCTGGACCCCGTCTATTCTTGCATTCGACGCCGCGCCGTCCTGGACGTTCGCCGTCATCATCGAAACCATCTGTGCCGCGAGATTCGCGTCGAGCGCGCGGCCGAACTCGCTGTCAGCGCGCTCGTCGGTCACCGACAGGTCGGACTCGATCACGCGGTCCACCATCCGCGGGTTCATCACCACCCCGCCGTTCGCGATTCCGGCCGACACCATCGCCATCTGCAGCGGGGTCGCGGTCACCTGTCCCTGACCGAATCCGCTGAGCGCCGTCTGCGCGGCGTCGAGACCCGAGGGGTAGCTGGACGCCGTCGAGGTCAGGGGCATCGAGAACTGCTTGTTGAAGCCGTACTTCTCGGCTTCGGCCTTGATCGCGTCGTCGCCGAGCTCGACGGCCAGCTCGGCCATCGGGATGTTGCAGCTCAACCGCAACGCGGTCGCGATCGTGACGGTGTCGCCGCCGCCGCACGTCCCGCCGCCGGCGTTGCGCACGACGCTGCTCGACTGCGGCAACGTGTACTCGGCCACGTTCGGGAAGCTCGAGTCGGGGGTGTACTTTCCGGATGCCAAGGCCGCCGACGCCACGACCAGCTTGAACGTCGACCCCGGAGGGTTGAGGTTGCCCGCGATGGCGCGGTTGTCCATCGGTTGCGACGGATCGGCGACCAACTGATCGTAGGTCGAGTCGACGGCATCCGTGTCGTGGGACGCGAGGGCGTTCGTGTCGAAACTCGGCGTCGACACCATGGCCAGGATGCGGCCGGTCGAGGGCTCCATCGCGACGACAGCACCCTGCAGACCGCCGAGGGCGTCCCACGCGGCGCGCTGAACGTTGGCGTCGAGCGACAGCTCCACGTTCGCGCCTCGGGGCGCTTGGCCCGTGATGGCGCGGTTGATGCGCGAGAAGAACTCGTTCTCACCCGAACCGCTGAGCACCGAGTTCTCGGCATCCTCGATCTGGGTTCGCGAGTCGAGCACCGGGTTGACGTACCCGGTCACGGGAGCCCACATCTGCGCGTCGGTGTACTGGCGCTGCCAGCTGTAGACGTCGTCCGACGGCACCGACTGCGCGATCGGGCTTCCGCTCGCGATGATCGAGCCGCGCTGGATCTCGTACGAGTCGTAGAGGGCGCGAGTGTTGCCGGGGGCATCGGTGAGATTGCCCGCCTGGGCGACCTGGATGATGCTCGTCGAGGCGAACAGGGCGAGGAACATCGCCAGCATGACGATGCTGAGGCGTCGGAGTTCTTTGGTCACGGTGCCTCCTCCGGTCGGGGAGCGCCGAGGGGCGCGGTGGGGGGCGCGATCGTGGGCGTCATCAACCGATCACCACCCGGGGGCGGCTGCGCACGGCATCCGAGATCCGCAGCAGGAAGGCCACGATGATCCAGTTGGCCACGAGCGAGGACCCGCCGGCGGCGAGGAACGGGGTGGTCAGGCCGGTCAGCGGGATCACGCGCGTGACACCGCCGACCATGATGAACACCTGCAGCGCGATCGTGAACGAGAAACCTGTGGCCAGGAGCTTTCCGAAGTCGTCTTGACCCGCGAGGCCGATGCGGATGCCGCGGCTCGCGAACACCATGTAGAGCGCGAGGATCGCGAACAAGCCGACGAGACCCAGCTCTTCACCGAGGCTCGGGACGATGTAGTCGCTCTGCGAGAGCGGCGTGATGTACGGGCGGCCCTGGCCGAGACCGGTGCCGAAGAGTCCGCCGTGCGAGAGGCCGAAGATCCCCTGCACGAGCTGATAGCTGCCGCCGTCGCGGTTGATGACCTCGGGGTTGAACGCGTCGAGCCAGTTGGCGAAGCGCCCGTTGACGTAGGGGAGGACCCGGGATGCCAAGAACGCTCCGGTCGCAGCGAGGACGACACCGATGAGCACCCAGCTCGTCTTGCCGGTCGCGACATAGAGCATCGCGACGAACATGCCGAAGATGAGCAGACCCGTACCGAGGTCGCGCTGGAGCACGATGATGCCGAGCGAGACGAGCCAGATGATCAGGAGTGGGCCGAGCTCGCGCGCGCGGGGCCAGGTCATGAAGAGGAACCGGGTGCCCGTGGAGGTCAGGCTCTCACGGGTGCGCACGAGGTAGCCGGCGAAGAAGATCGCGAGGCAGATCTTGGCCAGCTCACCCGGCTGGAACGACACGAACCCGAGCGAGACCCACACGTCGGCGTTCTGCTCGGTACCCAGGCCCGGGACGAACGGCAGGAGCAGGAGCAGGATGCCGATGAGACCCGAGAGGTAGGTGTAGCGGAAGAGCACGCGGTAGTTGCGCACGAAGATCACCACAGCGAGGGCGGCGACCAGAGCGATGGCCGCCCAGGCGATCTGACGGTTCGACGTGGCATCCCAGCCCTCGAGGCGGACCGCGAGGTCGATGCGGTAGATCATCGCGATGCCGATCCCGGTCAGCACCGTGGCGATCGGCAGGACGAAGGGGTCGGCGTCGCGGGCGCGCAGGCGCAGCACGACGTGGAGGATCAGCGCGAGGACGGCGGGAATGCTCGCCAGCGTGAGGAAGCCCGACTCGATCGCGCCGGTGGCGCCCAACTGCACGAGGACGAGAGCGGCGCCGTAGACGGCGATCGCGAAGATCAGCAGGCCCAGCTCGCGATTGCGCTGCGTGGCGGGGACGCGGATCTTCTTCAGGGCGCGCATCACGGCCGTGTCGGTCGACACGGCGTTGTCGCGGGTCAGCTTCTGATCGGTCATCCGCCGGCCTCCGGGGTGGGACGCAGACGCTCCACGATCTGTTCGGCGTCGGACAGGGAGCGCGCCGAGATCGTGGCCTCGACCGTCTGGCGGTCGAAGTCCGAGAGGTCGGCGAGGACGATGTTGGTGTCTTCGTACACCGACGACAGCGAGATCGGGCCGATGGACTGCTGCACTCCGCGGTAGATGACGACGGAATCGTCGTCGGCGCCCACGTAGTACCGCGTCTGGGTCCAGTTGTAGCCGGCGAAGAGAGCGAGGCCGATGCCGGCCAGCACGATCAGGAGTGCGGCGAGCCAGCCGAGGCGGCGCCGACGGGCGCGGCGCCGGTCTTCCTCGATGAGCTCCTCGAGGAACTCGGGCGCGGGTTCGAAGTGCGTCGGCTCGTTCGCGGCCTGGCGGACGGGGTGCAGCCAGTTCGATCGCGCCGGTCGGCCCGCGGGAGCGACGGCTCCAACCGGGTTCAGCGCCGAACCGACGATCGTCGGCGTGCCGGTGAAGACGGGGTGCTGGCCGCCGACGTCGACGATGACGACGGTGACGTTGTCGGGCGCCCCTCCGTCGAGCGCCTGCTTGAGGAGCGCGTCCGCGGTGCGGGCGGGCGGCATCCCGAGGGCGAGGGTGCGGTCCGTGTGCGTGTCGTCGACGACGCCCGAGAGTCCGTCGGAGCACAGCAGCCAGCGATCGCCATCCTGCGTCGGCATGATGAACGTGTCGATCTCGGGATCGGGGTCCATGTCGCCGAGCACGCGCATGAGGACCGAGCGGCGCGGGTGGTACCGCGCCTCTTCGGGGGTGATGCGACCCGAGTCGACCAGGCGCTGCACGAACGTGTGGTCGGTCGTGATCTGGGTGAGTTCGCCGTCGCGGTAGAGATAGATGCGCGAGTCGCCGATGTGGCCGATGACGGCGTAGTCGTCGACCATGATCAGCGCGCTGACGGTGGTTCCCATGCCCGCGAGCTCGGGTCGGCGCGCGACCGTGTCGATGAGCTCGGCTGCCGTGTCGGACAGGGCGTCGCGGAGGGCGTGCTCGGCGTCGGCGGGGGTCGGGAAGGGCTGGTCCAGCTCGGTCATGCGGTGGATCGCGAGGCTCGACGCGACGTCACCGCCCGCGTGGCCGCCCATGCCGTCGGCGACCACGAAGAGATTCGAGCCGGAATAGCCCGAATCCTGGTTGTTGGAGCGCACCTTGCCCGTGTGGGAGATGGCGGCGCTCGAGCCCTGGAAGACCATGGAGGAGGGTTACTTCCTCAACTCGAAGGTCGTCGCGCCCACCTTGATCGGGGCGCCGACCTTCACCTGCACCGGGGATGCCACGCGCACCCCGTCGTGCGTGGTGCCGTTGGTCGAGTCGAGGTCTTGCAGCATCCACTGGTTGCCCCACAGCACGAGCCGCGCGTGGTGGCTGGAGGTGTAGTCGTCGCGGACCACGAGACCGGACTCGCTCGAGCGGCCGATCGTGAGCGGTTCGGTGCCGAGCGGGAGCTCGAGACCGACCTTCGGGCCGCTCGTGATGACGATGCGCGAGACGGTTTCGGTGGTGGCGAGCCCGCCGGCGGGCGCGGGCGCCGGGGCGGGCTGCCGCTTGACCTGGGTGGTCACCGCGTCGGGAGACGCGACCGGGGCGGGAGTCGCGGGGGCGGATGCCGCCGGCTCGGGGAGCTTGCGCACCTTCACGCCGAAGAGGTCGGCGCGGAGCGAATACACCACGCCGAAGACGAAGAACCACAGCAGGACGAGGAAGCCGCCCTGCAGCAGCAGAAGAGTCAACGGACTCATGACAGGGGCCCCCGCTCCCGAACGTCGAACAGGCGCGTGGCGTCGGAAACCGCCGCGCGTCGCGCCGGCTGTGCCTGCGCCACCACACGGAACACGATCGTGGTGCGACCGATGGAGATGGTCGAATCGGGTGGAAGTGCGGCTTCTGACACTTTACGGCCGTTGAGGGTCGTGCCGTTGGTGGATCCGAGGTCGCGCACCATCGCGCGTTCGCCGTCCCACAGGATCTCGACGTGCTTTCGGCTCGTGCCGGCGTCGGGGATCGTGATGTCGGCGTCGCTGCCGCGCCCGATGACCGTGCGGGCGCGGGTGAGTTCGTGCCGCGTGCCGTTGATGTCGACGACACCGCGCCACGAGACCTGGCCCTCGCTGGTCTGCGAGTCGACGCGGAGAGTCCCCGTCGACAGCGACTCGTCGCGTTCGATCGAGATGGCCAGGGGTCCGGCGAACGAGTAGCCCTGCGTGCTGGCGTGCTTCTTCACGAGAGTGGTGAGCTCGGTGACCAGGGTCGAGCCCAGCGCGCTCATCTTCTCGTCGTCGGCGGGCGACAGGCGGACCGCGAAGGCATTGGGGGCGAGGATGCGGTCGCGGGTGACCACGACAGCCTTCTTGTCGAGTTCACTCCGCAGCGCGGAGGCGATCTCCACCGGCTGGATGCCACTGCGGAAGGTCTTCGCGAACGCACCGTTGACGGCGCGTTCGAGACCCTTCTCGAAACTGTCGAGTAGTCCCACGAGACTCCTTCGGGCAGGCAGACCAGTAGGCACATCGTAGTCAGGGCGGCTGAGCAGGTCATGGATGACGCCTGCAGAGCCCGCGTTTCGCTGTGTTGACGCGGCCGTGATATTCTCGGGAAGTTGGTCGCGTGGCATCCTCTGATGTCGCGCACGCGCGAGTGGCGGAATAGGTAGACGCGCTGGCTTCAGGTGCCAGTGCCTTCA